>NZ_JAQISX010000001.1:0-234208 GCF_028618425.1 Bartonella sp. ML70XJBT | reverse complement strand
CCGCTTGTGACGTGCAAAGGTGTGGTTTTGATTGATTCAAGATAAGCAGATTTGAAATGAGAGAATCTTGCGTTATTCGGGACTCTCATTCAATATGAATAACGCTAGATTATCATTATAAATCAATATCTTGCCTTTTTAAGAAAAAACTTTTTCCGTGGATAGTTATGTATAATGCAAGAATGGGAATAAAAAGTTTATCCCCACTCATAAATTTTCATGCTCACTTACACACCTTCTGCTTTATGAAAAAACACTGCTCTTAAATTGGTAAACGATCTATATTTGCTTCAAAATGAAATAATTAAACATCTCTCGCCTATTCACACTGATTATACCAACAATAAATAGAATAAAAACAATATGAATTTCATTTTAATAAAAATCATTTTCAACCTCCTCCCCTCCCCCAAGAATGAGGATTCTTAACCATGACAAATCTGATTTAAAATTGCTTTCTCTTAAAATGAGATCTATCTGCTCATCACTTTTATGTTTCACTTCATAGGCAATAAGTTTTAATTTATTAATGACAATTTATCACTATAAATATGTTGCCTATAATTGCTCTAAAAGATAATGAGTCACAATACTAAAGATCTAAAACCTTACACAATGAGTGTGTTTTTTCTCTCCACGTTCTTACCACTGTATATCCTTGCTCAGAGCGCGTACAGCCCGTGCAGTTTCACATTGTAGTGCTTTTTGTGCTAAAATTTTCATCTCTTCGAAACTATGAGTCTGCAAACACGCCTTTACTGGAGAAATATCGCAAGATATCATAGAAAGCTCATTAATTCCCAATCCAGTCAAAATCATCGCACCAAAAGGATCTCCAGCGACACCCCCACATACACTAACCCAACATTCATGTTGTGCTGCTCCCCGAATAGTCTGATAAATCATACGCAAAACCGCTGGATCAAGGCTATCCGCTTCAGACACAAGGTATGGATTTTGCCGATCAACAGCCATTGTATACTGTGTTAAATCGTTGGTTCCAATTGAGAAAAAATCAACATGGGCGCTCAACACATCTGCCATAATAGCCGCTGCTGGAACTTCGATCATAATACCAAGTTTTAATTTAGGTGCATCAATATCATTGCGGATTTCTTCTGCAATCTTTTTTATGGTAACAATCTCTGAGACAGACATCACCATTGGAAACACAATCCATAGATCTCCGCCCTCTTTTGCTGCCCGATACAAAGCACGTAATTGAGGAACCAAAAGATCACGCCGACGTAACAAAAGCCGCGTTCCTCTAACACCTAAAAAAGGATTATCTTCTTTAGATAAATGTAAATGCGTAACCTGTTTATCCCCACCAATATCGAGTGCACGAATAATTAATGGCTTATCTCCTACAGCTGCAATCATCGCCCGATATATATCAAATTGGGTCTCTTCATCCGGAATATGTGGATTCTCTAAAAATAAAAATTCTGTGCGCATGAGTCCGATACCTTCAGCCCCCAAATCAAACGCAACAGGAACCTGATTTGCATAATTGGCATTAGCCATGATACGAATTCTTTGACCATCTGTCGTTTGCAATGGTAATCGAGACGCACTTATCTCACTAACACGTTTTTGCGCAACACTATCAATATGTCTTTGAGCATCTTCAATATCTTCAAGCATAGGATTAAAATAAATGAATCCGTTATCACCATCAATAATAGCTTGAATATCAGACTGAACCGCTAAAATATCATCACCTACAGCAACAACCATTGGAATACCAAGAGTACGCGCTAAAATAGCTGTATGAGAGAGTGGACCTCCCCATGCTGTTACTAATCCTTTTACTTTTGTACTATCAAGTTGTGTAACATCAGAAGGAGAAAGATCATTTGTAACCAGAATAACACCACTTGGAATATCATTTAAAAAGAGGGACCTATAGGATGGATTTATTTCACCTAAAACACGACGACCAACATCAATTAAATTAACCGCACGTGCTGCTAACAAAGGATTATCCACCTTAGAAAACATATCTGAAAATTGCCGAACCGCTCTATCCCAAGACCAAGCAACACCATGACCTTCTGCTATAAAACGACAAGCTTGAGCTATCAGATTTTCATCTTCAAGCAAAACCATTTGCGCAGAAAAAATCGCAGCAGAATCCGCTCCCATACGCACTGTAATATCAGAAATCACCGATGCCAATTTATGTTTTGTTTTTGTAAGAGCATTTTCAAGACATGCCGCACCAACTGCAAAATCAATTGGCTGGTCTATTATGGAAATATCATTTTGCCTTAGAACAAAAATCTTACCAAATGCTAACCCCGAACTTGCTCCAACACCAGAAATGCCTTTTTGCATGGAACGTGGATACCAACCATGCAAAGTCTTTGTATGAGATTCCATCTCTCTCACCATGCATTTTTCACTAATACTTACTTTCTTTACAACAGAAATGGCATCCTGAAGAAGTTGTGCTCCTTCTGCAGCATCTGTAGAAAAAATCAGAACATCACCGTTTTTTGCGCCTAATTGCAATAAACCAACCAAATTTTTCATTTCAACGGCATATTGACCATGGCGAACTCTGATAGAGTTTTTAATCCTTTTTGCAAAATCAACCCAAAGAGAAGCTGGTCGTGCATGTAGACCACTTGGATAATCTAAAGTCCATTCCTGACACATCGAAAGATCACCAATAAAAGTTTTTTCTTTCTTTATATCCTGATAAAACAAAGTTGTAACAATTTGCCGTTTGTCTGTAGTTGTCGCAAGTACTTCAAGTTGTTTTTTATCAAATAAAAGAGACGTCAATTTTTTGCAAATTTCTCTATAAAGATCTGGACACGCTGCAATGGCAATAATCAAATGTGCTTTCTTTCCATCCTGCCACTCAACACCTGCAGGAACCTGTATAACAGCAACAGCATCTTTGATGATTAAATCACAATTTTCAACAAAGCCATGAGGAATGGCTATGCCATTCCCAAGCCAAGTATTCGTTATTTCTTCACGTGCAAGCATGCTTTCCAGATAGCATTTGTCAACTGCGCCAACCTGTACAAGTAACTCAGCAGCAGCATAAATCGCATCATTTTTATGATTAAAAGCAGCGGCAAGTTGTATAGATTTCATAGACAAGATTTCACTCTCAGTAAAATCTATATTCATTGCTTCTGCTTTCTCAAATCCCATCATGAATTCAAACTACCTCACATTTGAATACAAGTGCCCCTGATAAGTTTCACTTCAAAGCCACATTTTTAAAAATACAAGATGTGCACAACATCGTGGCCTTTTGTTTTACGCAATTCAATAGAGCTAACTGAGGTGCTTAAATACCTCAATAAACCGATAAAATAATTGGATATTATAATCCCGCGGGTAGCTTAAACCATCATAAGCAAATCTAACTCTTAACTTTTACTTTACAAAGACAAAACCTCAAATTTTACAGCCCTAATCACCTGAAAAACTATGTTTTAAAACGCTCTCTTCAGCCAAAGTTATTCAACATAACTTGCCATTATTCTCCCTTTAAGAAAGCATTCTCCTCAATCATTTGTAACTCAGCTAACATTTTGACTCTTCCTTCAAGTTGATTTAACTTTCTGTGTCCCTCTTATCAATTTATTACATCATCAAAAATTGTCTCATGCAACTTACTATTTTTAAATTCTGTGCGCTCACCCTACGATACTCATCCATCAATTATATGATATTGATATATTTTAAGCTAATCCTTTGCTTCAATCAATATCGCAAACACATAATACTCTCTGATACGCATTTGCAAAGAACGCACATCCTCTAAACACCATCATAAAGCAATAAAACTAAGAAAAACTCTATAGATAATCTTACTTTCTAGACATTTCTACAAATGAGATAAATAAAGTACAAAACTTAAAAATAATTACGGCCTTAACCTTACCCCTTATGCTGATTTATTTTTACAATAAAGAGTGAAATTAGAACTAAATACTCTCGAAGATAGCTGATTGCACATCGGCTGTTTTTATATCTTCAATCCTCCTTCAAAATATAATTTCACTCTCGATTGACTGGAGCGCTTTAATACATATTCTCTTTATAGCAGCTTTAATCATTTAATCTTATGGATTTTTATTCCTTCTTTTTTAAAAGAACGATCCCACCTGCCCCATCACCAGCACACGGCCTATGAAAAGATTCATCTTTATCAAAATGATTGTATTAAATTTCTCAATAATTTTCCAAAAACAAATTGCCTCTTTTATAAAAAATCACTCAGCACTTCTTCATGCATAAAAAGAAAGTAAATTCTTCTCACTTTTATCACATACAAATTTATCAACAAATTACATCATAATATCAATACCTTCAATGCAAACACAACGCAGCACAAATTTTTCTCTCATGGAAAAAATTCATTTACCCAATTCTACCTTTTTCGTTTTTCGTATACTTTCTAGATTCATCATAGTACCAACGCAAAAAGGGAAAGATAGAATGTTATCTTTCCCTTTTAATGCTTATTGCTTAAAAACTACAACTGCAATTCAATGAAATTCCAAAATATAATGAAATCCCAATTGATTGCTAGAGAAAATGCTACAGATTACTCCGCTGCCTCCACCATAGGGATAACTGAAACATAGGAACGGTTACCCGCTTTCCGTTGAAAAGAAACCTTTCCTTTTGATAAAGCAAAAAGCGTATGATCTTTTCCCATGCCGACATTGTCACCAGCATGCCAACGTGTACCACGCTGACGGATGATAATATTCCCAGCAATAACGGTTTCACCACCAAATTTTTTAACGCCTAGACGTTTCGATTCTGAATCGCGACCATTACGCGAGGAACCACCAGCTTTTTTATGTGCCATAGACGCTCTCCTTTAATCTTTCTTACTTTTTGATGATACAGCCGCTTTCTTCTGCGATGCAGCCTTTTTTTCAACTGTTTTCTCAGCTTTCTTCTCAACAGTGGCATTTTCTGTTTTTTTTGCTGCCATTGTTTCCTCTTTTACGGGTTTTGTAACTGCTTTTTTAGACGTTGAACCACCCATTAAAATTTCTAAAACACGCACTGTTGTAAATTCTTGACGATGACCACGCGTGCGTTTAGAATTCTGACGGCGGCGTTTCTTAAATGCGATAACCTTGCGCCCACGTGCCTGTTCTAAAATCTCAGCCGTCACCAGTGCATCAGCAACAACAGGCGTCCCAATAACCGCATTACCTTCTTGCCCAACCATCAAGATATCATTGAATTCAACAACATCACCCGCATTTCCACTAACTTTTTCAACTTTTACCACTTGGTTAGCAACAATGCGGTATTGCTTACCACCGGTTTTAATGACTGCGAACATTTTTTATCCTTCCGTTCACTCCAGCTTTTATTTAATTTCTACCTTGAAATAAGGGAAAATAGGCTGCTTTTTATCAGTCGTAACCACTGTTAAAGGAGGATAAAACCTTCCTCAACAAAAATATGCGCAGATTTCCCCACGCTCATATTCTGCCTATATGAATGAATTTCTATTCTCTGTCAATAAAGTCCCATAAAAAATAAAAAAAGGTTGTACCAAAAACAATTGAAGGTTATCTACCCGTCATATACTATACTTAACTCAAATAGTGCGGATTTTTGCCGCACTTCATATGGAGAGGTGGCTGAGTGGTTGAAAGCACCGCACTCGAAATGCGGCATAGGGGTGACTCTATCGAGGGTTCAAATCCCTCTCTCTCCGCCAAAGCGCTCAATAAAGCATCTTTTTTAAATATTTTTAATGCATGTAGCTTTTCTGTAGCTTGTCAGCAGATTTTGTATATTTTGACACCTAGTTTTGTATCAATGTTATTCTTTTCAAAGTTTTTTTGGATTTCTGGCACGTTATTAAAAAATAAAAGAAATTTTGAAGAATTCGGTCAAGTTGACCGAATTGTACTTCAATTTAATCTAGTGGACAAACACGAATAATGTGGCCGTCGGGATCTTTGATGAGGAAGGTACGTCCAAATATGTCAGTATATGGTTCCTTCAAGACATTTATCTCAACGGTGGTTTGCTCTTGCCATTCCGCATAAAGCTTATCTACATCTTCTCCTGTAGACAACATAATACCAATTTCTGAAAAACGAGGCACATTTTCCTCAGGCGCATCCCCCCAGACCAAAGTGCAAAGAGTGCATCACCCGAAGAAGCAAATGCAACATAGCGTGGCGAAATAAATACAGGCTCTTTCTTAAAGATGAATTTGTAAAAAGCAGTAGAATACTCTACGTTTGATACGTATACTAACTGTAGGTTTGGGGTAACAGGATAAGTAGAAATATTACTCATAAATCCTCCATGATTTAGTAGCTGTTGCTTGACACAATATACCTATTAGAGGATATTTCAACAAGAGTTTGTGATATTTCCGTTCGCAGTGTGCTCTATTGATCTGTTTTTAGGCGTTTATTGCTCGAAGCCGCTATTCCATAGTCTTCTCTAACCTGATTTTGTCAACCTTATAATCAGCAGCTGGTGTGATAGGTTCAACAGATTTTAATTTTTATGATGTCTCGTTTTTTAATTTTCTGCTGTTAAGATTCAATCTAACAAACAATAGCTCAACGATAGATGTACGTAAAATAGCGGGTTATCACACATTATTTTTTCATAAATCTCTTTTGCACATAATAAAGAAATACTTTCAAATTATATTTAGACAATCTATTGATTTATAATGGTAATTTATCTTTCCGTATGTTGAATAAAAATCTCGAATATTTAAAATTTTTCTTATTTGAAATTTGCTTATTTATCTTGAATCAATCAGTATTGTTTTTTTGTTCCTCATAAGCAAAGAGAATAAGAACTATTAAAAAAATAAAAATGCTTTTTGTAGACTATCTAAAGACAAAGATTATCGCAAAATTTTGAGCACGCAAACAGAATGATGATGCTGTTACCTTGCACCCTCATTCATAGGTGTAAAGATGATAATGCACAATGGGTTCTGTATTATTTTGCACGTCTTGCCTGAATATGTGCTAACAACCCTAATGTCGAGCTATCGCGTTTATCTGCTTTATTTTCTCCGCGAAGTATTGGTAATAATTCATCTGCTAATTCTTTACCAAGCTCAACACCCCATTGATCAAATGAATTAATGTCCATTAAAATACCTTCGACAAAAATACGATGCTCATAAAGTGCGATGAGACGACCGAGCGCAAAAGGTGTCAATAAATCTTGAATCAACGTAATACTAGGGCGGTTTCCTGCAAAGCTTCTATGAAGTGCTAAATTATCTGCCTCACACGCATCAGTGCCATTCTTTAAAAGAATATGCCGTGTTTCCTCAACACTGCGTCCTTTCATTAAGGCTTTGGATTGCGCTAAGCAGTTTGCTACCAACATATCATGCATAGGACATAAATTTTGCTCATGCCCTTTGATAAATAAAATAAATTCTACAGGAATAACATCGGTTCCTTGATGCAGAAGTTGAAAAAAAGCATGTTGACCATTGGTCCCTGAATCACCCCAAACAACTGGACCACTTGAAAAATTTAATGGTTTGCCATCCAGCGAGACTTGCTTCCCGTTTGATTCCATATCAAGTTGTTGTAAATAAGTTGGAAAATGCGCTAAACGCTGTGCATAGGGAATTACAGCACGTGATGAATAACCACAAATAACACGATGCCAGAAACCTAAAAGAGCAAATCGAATAGGAATATTTTTATGCAAAGGCATGGTTTTAAAATGTTGGTCCATTTGCAGAGCGCCTTGGAGAAATTGACGAAAATTATGCCCCCCTATTGCAAACATCACAACAAGACCAATAGCTGACCAAATTGAATAACGGCCTCCAACCCAATCCCAAAATCGAAAAACTCTCGAAGAATCTATGCCAAACTCCTCTACTTTATCAAGTGCACTCGAAACAGCAACAAAATGCGTGTGGAGAGCTTCTTCCCCTAAATATGAACAAATCCACTGACGGGCAACTTGAGCATTTGCCATTGTTTCAGCCGTTGTAAAAGTTTTAGAAGCAATGACAAATAGCGTTGTTGCTGGATTCAAAACAGAGAGAACATCAAAAATATCTGCACTATCCGCATTAGAAACAAAATGGCAATGGGGACCATCATGATAAGGTTTTAATGCACGTGTAACCATCGCCGGTCCAAGATCAGAACCACCAATACCAATATTTACAATATCGGTTATCTTCTCACCACCATGCCCCTTATAGCAGCCATCACGTACCTTTTCAGAAAATCTTTCCATATCTTGAAGGACGTCTTGAATATCGGGAATAAGATTATGGCCACCCAGCATGAAAATTTCGTCAGCAGGTAAACGTAATGCAATATGAAGAACAGAGCGCTTTTCGGTTGTATTAATAGCTTGACCCGAAAACATTGCATCACGTCGGCCTAATACATCTGCTGCGACAGCTAAATCATCTAGAAGTTGCAACGTTTTAAATGTTACACCACATTTTGAAAAGTCAAAAAGAAGATCATCAAATCTGAGAGAAAAATGGGAAAAACGCTGACCATCCTCTACAAAATGCCTACGAATATCATAGACCCTATCCTTTGCAGCATGGCTTTTTAAAGCTCTTAATGCGGCTTCAAAAACCTTTTCATTTCGAATTGAAAAGCCATCTCCCATAAGCTTATCCTATATGGTTATTGATAATGAAATCTACGGACAAACAATAACAAAGCAGAAAACGTCTCCTTGATTGCTCACTCTTTTCACCGCTCACACAAAAATGAAGGAATATAAAAGTAAAAAAATAAGATCGGAAAATGATATTTTTATAAAAATAAACTTTCAAACCTTTTCTACTCGATATATCATTTAACTTGATTGAGTTCTTTTGTTAAGCGCAAATCTTCTTCTGCTTTTGATCTTATAAAGCGCCCTAAAAAAAGATAAACAACCGGTGTAACGTAAAGTGTAAAAATAGTTGCTAAACCTAAACCACCAACGATAACCCAACCTAAAGCTATACGCGCTTCTGCACCAGCACCTTTGGCTAAAACCAAAGGGATACCCCCTAAAATGGCACAAATCATTGTCATACAAACTGGACGAAGGCGAATATTTGCTGCTTCTTCTACAGCTTCACGCACGTTTCTTCCCTGATCACGTAATTGATCTGCAAATTCAACAATCAGAATACCATTTTTTGCCATAACGCCAATTAACAAAATTAATCCAATTTGACTGTAAATATTAAGACTCACACCACTTAAGAGCATAGCAATTACAGCACAACCAATCCCTAATGGAACAGTGGCCATGATAATGAATCCTGAAATAAAGCTTTCAAACTGAGCCGCTAAAACCAATAAAATGATCAAAAAAGCAATGCCAAAAACAATCATAAAATTGGAAGATGTTTCATTAAGTGTTTCGGCTTCTCCTAAGGGAACCACATAGGTTCCTTTTGATAACAAAGGAGAAGCAATTTTCTGCACAGTTTGGTAAGCTTCCCCTAAAGTGATACCTGGAGCAAGATCTGCACTTAAAATGACAGCACTCATGCGCTTTTCCCGTTTTAATTGGGGAGCGATAGCTTTTTCATGCAAACGCGCAATAACCGATAAAGGAACATATCGATTGTCTTTCGTCTTTAAAAAAATATTTTCTAAATCGCTAGGACTCTTCATATGATTTTTACGCGATATCAATTTAACATCGTAAGAATGATCATCCACGTTAATGGAACCAATCTTTTTACCATCCAACATTGCTTGTAATGTATCGCCCAAATTGGTGATATCAATCCCTAAATCGGAGGCTTTTTTTCGATTGATTTCAATAAAAAATTGCGGTTGTGTGGCATCAACAGTAAGACGTGGGCGAATAAAATGCCGATCTGCTTGTAAAGCACGCACCAACTGATCAGCAATAGGTTGTAATGTTGCATAATCATTACCAAGAATTGCAAATTGTAACCCTTGCCCCGTTCCTCTCACACCTAGAGAATTTCCCTGTGCAGCAAACACAAAAACTGCCGGAAATTGCCTAACCTTCGCATTAACATCTTTCACAATTTCTTGCTGACTACGTACACGTTTATCCCAAGGTGAAAGCAATAAAACCAAAAAAGCAGTATTGGGTGAACCACCAATACCTGCAATAGAGTAATTGTTAGCAATCTCACCTGCATCACGTAATGGCTGTAAACTTTCTTCAATTTGCTCTACCTGCTCGTTCAAATATTGTGTTGAAATACCTTGAGGTCCATTAATGACCAAAAAGATAAGGGCTCTATCTTCTGCTGGTGTTAATTCTTGTTGCAACTTCGTATAGCCTCCAACGCAAAGCGCTGCAAAAACAAGTGAAGCAATAACAACAGCCCAAGGCTTTTCTAAACATTTATGCAAACTGTACGTATAGGCCTTATGAAATAAAGAACCCCATTTATATAAAAAAGTAAAATGATGATGGAATTTTTCTTCTTTCTCCTCAATATGTTCTTTGAGAAAACGTGAAGCCAACATAGGACAAAGCGTTAAGGCAACGATTGAAGAAAGCAAAATAGAAATTGCCAAAACAAAACCAAATTCTCTAAAAAGTCCTCCAACTTGTCCAGGAAGAAAAGAGATAGGGACAAACACAGCCACTAAAGTCAACGTTGTTGCGATAACAGCAAAAAAGACTTCACGGGTTCCTAATACCGCTGCGGCCCTAGAACCTATGCCCATATTGCGCCATCGAACAATATTTTCCAGAACAACAATGGCATCATCTACAACAAGCCCTGTAGCTAAAACAAGCCCTAAAAATGTGAGAATATTCAATGAAAACCCTACAAGATAAATAGCGGCAATAGTACCAATCAAAGCGACTGGAAGAGATAAAGCAGGTATCAGCGTTACACGAATGTCTCTGAGAAAAAGAAAAATAACCAAGACAACGCTCAAAATAGCTATGATCAATGCAACCTCAACCTCATGAAGGGCGCTTTTAATAAAAATTGCATCATCACTAATAACATCTATATGTACAGAAGAAGGAACGATACTTTTGAGATTATCAACAACGGCTCTCACGCCTGCAGAAATGTTAAGCGTGTTGGATTGTGCTTTACGCACAATACCTAATCCAATCCCTGTCTTTCCGTTGATACGAAGAATAACGTTTTCTATATCGGGTGATAAAGTTACATGCGCAACATCACCAAGATGTACATGAGGCTTTAAAACAACTTGTTCAAAAGATTCTGGTGTTGTTAAACGTGCAGTGGCACGAACAACTAAAGCTTGCTTAGAATTGCGTAATGATCCTACTGGAACATCCGTTGTCATATCAGCAAGAACACGTGAAATATCTGCGACAGTTAATCCATAACTTGCAAGTTTTGCTTGATCTATATCAATCTGAAAAATCTTTGTGCGAGCACTTGCAACCTGGACATCACCAACACCATCAACAGCAGAAATTGCATCAACAATCTGATCGTCTACAACTGTTGTTAAATCATCAATACTCATTGTTGGTGATGTCACAACCAAATACATCATGGCTGCAGCATTCGAATCTGCTTTAATGATCAAAGGAACATCTGCATTTTTGGGTAAAGAATAAGCAATGCGAGACAGAGCATCACGGATATCAGATGCCGCTACATTCAAATCAACACCAACATTAAAATTAATCTGCACAAGAGAGCGCCCAAAAGAAGATGTTGAAGAAATCGTCTTAACCCCTGAAACGCGAGAAACAGCATCTTCTATAACTTTTGTCACTTCACGATCAATTGTTTCCGCTGACGCACCAGAAAACACCGTCACAATCGTTGTTACTGGCGTATCAACATCGGGTAATTCTCGCACATCAACATTCAACCACGCTGCAAATCCTGCAATGATGATCATGGCATTCAAAACAAAAGTAAAAACCGGTCTGCGAATAAATAAGGCAATAAGACCACCTTGCTCCGCCTGTGATATTGGCTGTTTTGTGCTCAATTCTTGGCTCATTATATATCCATTCCATAAACTGCTGATAATTGCTGTTGATGGGACTTTGGATCATCAATAATTACTTTACTTCCTGGATAAAGCATTTGCACCCCTTGAATAACAACTTGATCACCATTTTCCAGAGGGGCTTTCACGAAAACTTGATCTGCTTCATGCTGAATAATCGATACAGGAACAGACTCTACTTTTCCTTCTCTCACACGCCAAACGAATGATCCTTTACTGTTCCATTGAATCGCGAGAGGATTAACAACAGGAAAAGATCCTCCATGGAATTGCAAGGCAACAGAAAAGGACATACCAGACATGAGGGTATCTTTTTCATTATTGATTTCAACCTGAACATGAAGTGTACGGCTTTCTGGGGCAATGACATTATCAATCGTGTAAATATGGCCAACAAAAGTTTTATCTGGCTGCGCTGTTAATGTTGCTGTTACCTTATCTCCTTTATGGATACGCGATACATATCGTTCAGGGATCCATATATCGACCAAAATACGTTCTCTATTCTCAATACGACCGATTACAGTATTAAGGGTCACATTATTTCCCGCATCAACAGGTAGAATACCAACAACTCCAGGAATCGGTGCACGAATTGTTCGCCGCTCGAGATCTACCTCAGCATTCCGTAAAACTAAATTTGCATTATCTAATTCTAAACGTGCCGTAATTTCTTGCACTTCCGTTGCTGTATTGCTCGCTCGTAATTTAAGAATACGTGAAAGTGTTAAAGCATTATTATCACGTTGCACTTTTGCTTTTGCGGCCGCTATCTCTTCCTTTTTAGAATCAAACTTTGCAATCACGTCTCCCACTTGTACTTTTGTACCAGCAGACACAAAAAACTTATCGATAACACCTGATGATAAAGGGGTTAAATCTACTTCAGCAAGCGCTTTTCCGCTCCCAATAACGTTAAGATGTTCATAAAAATCTTGCGTTTTTATAAAATCAACAACAACATTCGTCGGTGGTCTTCCTATTTTTCCCTTTGAAGCTTTATACGATATACCCGTTTTATCCACCGTAGAAATAGGTTGCTCTACACTCTGTTTTCCAACCCAATAAGTGACCGTTAAAACGACAATTAATAACACCAATGGAAAGATCTTTTTTAATAACGCCATACATCTACCCTTGCTGTATCATGTTTACCTGAAATAGTTTTCAACAGTAATAATATCGGCGTTTTACATAACAACCAAACAGCAGGTATATATCTTACCCCCCACCGCAAAAACATATCTTCTCTCTGGCTGACTATCGTTCATAGACTAAAAGGTCAAGTTAACTATCGTTCATATTGCTTTGTACGATCATAACAAAAAACTGATCTTATTAAAAATTCAATTGAATTGATAATATATTATAACTTTTTTAATATCTCATAAAAAAAAGATTTTTTTATGATGACCCAAGTTTCACTTGCATTTCTTTAATGAAACGATTAGGAACCTTTTGTCTTAGACATATAGAAAATTAAAATGTGTGCACCCGTAGCTCAGCTGGATAGAGCACCAGACTACGAATCTGGGGGTCAGGAGTTCGAATCTCTTCGGGTGCGCCATTATTAGCAAAATCAATATTTTACTCACAAACTCAAGTTCTTGAAATTCTTCTAATACGTGATTTATTTTTTGCTTATCTTTGAATTTCTCATAGCTTTTTATTCCATTCTATTGTGAGTCGTTTCTTTAATTTTTGATAGAATGGGATGTTTGTGGCCTTTAATTTAATCCAAAAGTGTTTTCATTAGCAATAATCGTAACGATTGCATAAGTTGGTGGGTGTTGTTGCTTTCTTTTCGCAATCTATGCACTTGTTTTTGATTTCTTCTGGATTATACTTTCCAATCAGTTGGATAATTTTTTTACTTGCTTATTTCTATCTTTTTTCTATCTTTTCCATCAAGGGGGCTTTAGATGTGTCCCCACAAATTGTGGTTTACTGCCTTCTAAAATTTTTTCAACGGACTATCCGGAATAACAAATATAAGATATCAATATCGCTGCATAAAAAGTTTTTAAATTAATTACCTAAAAACTTTCTTCTGATGTTCATTATTCGTTGATATTGAAAGTAATATTGCAGACTAGCTAAAAACTTACCGAAACTTACAACACAAAGATTCTTTTTTCTAAAAACTCGCTAAAACTCCTCTTGTCGTTCTTTAGCATTATCTCTTGCGCGACATATCATTGACCTCTATGATATCTTACACTTTATATTCTCTATGGATTCTTCTTATTAATCCAGAGAATAGAGATTCTAAACATTAATAAAAGCTCATTTTAAAGAATTTTTCCATGCCTAAAACAGATATTGAAATTGCTCGCACTGCTAAAAAGCAGCATATTACTGAAATTGCACAAAAAATTGGTATCTCCCATGAAAACCTCATTCCCTATGGACATGATAAAGCCAAAATTTCTTCCTCCTACATAAAATCGCTCAATAAAAACCCAGATGGTAAACTTATCCTCGTCACGGCCATCAATCCCACACCTGCTGGAGAAGGCAAAACAACCACAACTGTTGGACTGAATGACGCTCTTAATCTCATTGGCAAAAAAACAATAGCCACTTTGAGAGAACCATCTTTAGGCCCCTGTTTTGGTATAAAAGGCGGTGCCGCAGGTGGTGGTTATGCGCAAGTCGTTCCAATGGATGACCTTAATTTACATTTTACTGGTGATTTTCATGCTATTACAGCAGCGCATAATCTTCTTGCCGCAATGATCGATAATCATATCTATTGGGGAAATACTCTAAACATTGATCCACGTCGCATTGTTTGGAAGCGCATTCTTGATATGAATGACCGTGCATTGCGTGATATCGTTATTTCATTGGGAGGCATAACAAATGGTTTTCCACGCCAAACAGGTTTTGATATTACTGTTGCATCAGAAATTATGGCACTTCTTTGTCTTGCTGAAAATTTAGAAAACCTTACACGAAGACTCAAAAAAATTATTGTTGCCTATCGTTATGATAAAACGCCCGTAACAGTGGCTGATCTCAACGCAGAAGGCGCAATGGCAGTTCTTCTAAAAGACGCCATACAGCCCAATCTTGTACAAACAATTGAAAATAATCCTGTTCTCGTGCATGGAGGACCTTTTGCCAATATTGCTCATGGTTGCAACTCAGTTATAGCAACAAAAACCGCTTTAAAACTCGCTGATTATGTTGTCACAGAAGCAGGATTTGGAGCCGATCTTGGAGCAGAAAAATTCTTCAATATCAAATGTCGGCAAGCAGGTATTGTGCCAAATGCAACAGTGATTGTTGCAACGATTCGTGCATTAAAAATGAATGGTGGTGTGGATAAAAATAACCTGACAGAAGAAAATATCACTGCTTTAGAAAAGGGATCAGCTAATCTTTTACGACATATCAAAAATATGGAGCTCTACGGTATTCCTTGTGTTGTAGCAATTAATCATTTTGACAGCGATAGCGATGCTGAAATAAGAACATTACAAAAAATAGTTGCAACAACTGGGCACAAAGCTATTATTTGTAAGCATTGGGAACAAGGTGGAAAAGGTGCAGTAGCGCTTGCACAAGAACTCGTCACCTTAATTGAACAGCAAGATTCCCATTTTAAAGTTCTCTATCAAGATGATATTCCCCTCATTCAAAAAATTAATTGTATTATAACAAAGGTGTACGGTGGGCGTAGCGCCATCATCTCAGCTCCTATTCTTAAACAACTTGAATCTTGGGAAAAAGAAGGTTTTGGAAACTACCCTATTTGTATGGCAAAAACACCTTATTCTTTTTCTGCTGATCCCAAGCAGTATGGTGCTCCTGTTGATTTTGACATCCCTGTGCGAGAAGTTCGTCTCTGTGCAGGAGCCGGCTTTATTGTTGTCATTTGTGGAGATGTTATGACCATGCCCGGCTTACCGCATTATCCCGCCGCTGAAAAAATTTATCTTGATGAAAATGATCAAATACAAGGACTTTCATAAGTTTATAACCGTGAACTCTATCATTTATTATAAAAAGAATTTTATTACAAAAAGAATAGAATTTTAAAAAGCTATATAGACAAATGTCTTATTTGTATGATATAAGCTTTTGTCCTTTTGGATATGCCTTTAAAGGGACGTGGGTTTTCCTATCATTTATGACACTGAAAAAGCAGGATAAATAGTGCAAGTACTCGTTCGTGATAATAATGTTGATCAAGCGCTCCGTGCGTTGAAAAAAAAGATGCAGCGTGAAGGTATCTTCCGTGAAATGAAAATGCGTAGTTATTATGAAAAGCCGTCTGAGAGGCGTGCTCGTGAAAAAGCTGAGGCTATTCGTCGTACACGTAAGCTTGCTCGTAAGCGTGCGCAAAGAGAAGGTTTTGTTAGTAACGGACGAACTGGCGTAATAAAGTGATGTGCTTTTGATGCATTATAGGATTGCATAAGGAATAGAGAATAAGATACCTTGAGATTTTATCTTTATAGGCAGTTGCAATAAGTTTCTGAGGCGTGTTTTTTTGTGTGTTATGTTGTCTAGGGCTTTAGTTATATAAACGAGTGTGTTACTTATCTATAAAGTGATAAATTTTTATCATAGAGGTGGCGTTTACTTCACTCTTGTAATTCTAAAAAATAGATAAAAAACGATGCTTTAGATATTGAAGGGACTTGTTCTTGTGTAAAATGTGTATTGAGTGTAAGGTGTTTTATTATTACTTTTTGCTATAATTTTCCTCCTTCTTTTTATCTCTCAAATAACTGTTTCTTATATGTACGTCTGATGATGATTTTCTTCTTTTGTCCTTAAATATTCTGCATCTTTCGGACATTTTAGATCAGATTGCAAAACACAAATGACTATTGTAATAGGCGATTGTGTGTGGAAGGATATGAAAATACATAATCCTCTGTCTCTTTGTCTATGTAATTAACCTCATAAGCGTGTCGAATAATCCCTCCTCTTTCATAAAACTTTTTATACTGAGCTGAAATAAAATTGATAACTTATTGATTTATCATCATAAATAATCTTCTTTCATATTTTTTCATATCAGATAATAACTCCGCATACAGCAAACTCTCTCAACATCTTCTCATATTTTGAATCAATTTTTTTCTTGTACATCGCGACACACAGGGAGCGTCTGCAAATAAAATAAAAATGCATTTTATAAACGTTCTAAATAATAGGAACTGTATAGCATTGAGACCTGTGGCATAGAATGATGATGTACCTGCTCTATTAACGTACGGATAAAATATCATTGCATAAGGTCTTATATATCAATCTACCCTATAATATTACTCATATTTTAAACTTAAATGCTCCATTCAGCGTATTCTTTTATCCATTCAAAACTATCTTCTCAAGCCAAAGCATAATCCCTTTACTGAACAATTTTCGTATTCATAACATGCATAACTGTGCTTTTATTTCGAGAAACGCTCTTGCAAAAAAGAGACAAAATTCTAGCTCTGGCTTCCTATACAAAAACTGCTCTGGCCACAATATACTTTTCTGTTTTAATATTTTTCTCACGCAGACAACTCGCTAAAAGTCCAATATTTATTTACAACTATTACCTCATAATCACCCTAAAGTACTCAAAAATTCAAATTTTTGTTTTCTTTATTTTGCTCTTTTCGTAATAATTTTTTCATTGTTTAGATCTCTTTAACGGGCGATATGGCATAATTTTTATCCGTCTCCAATCTTATTTTCCAGATTTTAAATGACCAATATATGATGAAATAAAGGAGTTCAGTGTGCAAAATTCTCGTTGGTTTCGCGTTTTAATGCTTGCATCATGTATCTTAATAGCAAAAGTCATTGTGTTGGGTACACCAGGTTTGTTGCACGCACAAACCTTTAATCAGAATTTAGGACCTAGTGGTTTACCGCTTCCACGATTTGCTTCGATTAAACCTACGCGTGTTAATGTCCGTGTTGGGCCAGGAAGCAACTATTCTATTATTTTTACCTACAAAAAGAAGGGGTTACCTATTGAAATCATCCAAGAATATGATCAATGGCGCAAAATTCGTGATGCAGAAGGCGATGAAGGGTGGGTATATCAATCACTTTTATCAGGAAAACGAACGGCTATAACTATTCCATGGCAAAAAGATAAAACAAAAAGACTAATGCTACGAAAAAAACCCACCGATAATGCACAACTTGTGGCAGAGGTGGAGCCTAATGTCATTGGCAATATCCACCAATGTGATGGACAATGGTGCGAAATTACTCTTAATAATGTTCATGGATGGCTTCATCAACCTCAATTATGGGGGATTTATCCTGATGAAAAAATAAAAGGTTGGTGAATGCTCAAACGCATCAAGTTCAATTTTTATTTCTCATTGAACATGCCTATTCCCTATCACAAGATTGATTCTTTTGTTTCAATCGAACAATCAAATCAACATGTGAAATTTCCATACCCTCTGGTGGTGTAGGCAAATTTCCAATAATAGGAAATTCTTCTAAATTGCAAGGAATATCAAGAATATGATTTTCACCTTCTATATAAAAATGGTAGTGATCAGAGGTATTTGTATCAAACCAAGTCTTCGAACCCTCTACAGCAATAATCCGTAATAATCCCGCTTCCGTAAATTGATGAAGCGTATTGTAAACCGTTGCTAAGGATACAGGAACACCTACCCTCACCGCTTCCTCATAGAGCTCTTCAGCAGTAATATGACGATTGCCTTGAGAAAAAATCATATGTGCAAGTTCTAACCGTTGACGTGTTGGGCGCAACCCATTTTCACGCAAACGTTTTTCTAACATAGAAGTGGAATAATACTGCATACCCTCTCCACACTCTTTTGTGGACTGTTGCTCTTCATTCATATCTAAATTGTCTGCACTTCCTGACATATTACAAACCAAAATATCTTCCTGCTTTAAGTAAGATAAAAATAAAAAAATGGGAACAGGATGGTACAATCTTGTATTCCATTTTTAAATAATTATCTATGTAGAATACATAAAAAAGGGCTTTTGTCATTAAAAATGATATAAAATCATTTCCCTCTCTTTAAAATTTGCTCTAAAAGTAGATTGGGGAAAAGCGCAGAAATAAAGATATATGCAAATAAATGGAGTAACCATGGCTGAACAAAAGTCTCGCTACACTTATGAAGAGCTTCTAAGCTGCGCTCGCGGCGAAATGTTTGGTAAGGGTAATGCGCAATTGCCGGCACCGCCAATGTTGATGATTGATCGAATCACTCAAATCAGTGAAACTGGTGGTAAATACGATAAAGGGATGGTTCGTGCTGAATTTGACATTACACCAGATCACTGGTTCTTTAATTGTCACTTTATAGGTGATCCCGTTATGCCAGGATGTCTTGGACTAGATGGTATGTGGCAATTAACAGGTTTTTTTCTTGGTTGGCTAGGAGAACCAGGGAAAGGGAGAGCGATATCAACAGGTGAAGTAAAATTATCAGGTATGGTAACACCACAAACCAAACTTCTTGAATATGAAATAGATTTTAAGCGTATTCGACGGGGAAATTTAGTCTTAGGAATAGCTGATGGATGGCTCAAAGCAGATGGAGAAACTATTTATAAGGCAAATGATTTACGCGTTGCTTTATTCAAAGAAGATTGAATGTTATTTTCATCAGAAATAATTTTTTACTATTCTGTATGGAATAAGGAGGTATGAATGCGTCGAGTTGTTATAACCGGAATGGGAATTGTTTCCGCGATTGGAAATGACCCCCAAGCTGTTTTAACCAGTTTACGTGAAGCAAAATCCGGTATTTCTTACGCACCTCAATATGCCGAGTTAGGCTTTCGTAGCAGAGTTTACGGTAAACCTGATATTAATATAGAAGAACTTGTAGATCGACGTGCTCTACGTTTTCATGGGCGTGGAACCGCATGGAATCATATCGCCATGGATCAAGCAATTGCTGATGCTGGTCTAGAGCCTCATGAAGTATCAAACGAACACACAGGTATTATTATGGGTTCTGGAGGTGCTTCAACGCAGTCAATCGTAGAAGCTGCTGATATTACACGCCAAAAGAGTCCGAAACGTGTTGGACCTTTTGTTGTCCCTAAAGCGATGAGTTCTACTGCATCTGCAACACTGGCAACTTTTTTTAAAATAAAAGGGGTCAACTATTCAATCTCTTCAGCTTGTGCTACCTCCAATCATTGTATTGGGAATGCTTATGAATTGATCCAATATGGTAAACAGGATCGCATCTTTGCCGGCGGCTGTGAAGATTTGGATTGGACACTCTCTGTTTTATTCGACGCTATGGGCGCTATGTCTAGCAAATATAATGACATCCCTCATAAAGCTTCACGTGCCTATGATGTCAATCGTGATGGATTTGTTATTGCTGGTGGTGCTGGTGTTTTAGTGCTTGAAGAACTAGAATGCGCTAAAGCCCGTGGGGCAAAAATCTACGGAGAAATCATTGGATATGGCGCGACATCCGATGGACATGATATGGTCGCTCCATCAGGAGAGGGAGCAGAACGATGCATGCGCATGGCCCTTGCAACAGTCCACGATAAAATTGATTATATCAATCCCCATGCAACAGCAACGCCTGTTGGAGATCCTCCTGAAATAGAAGCTATCCGGCGTATTTTTGGAGCAGGTGATCAATGTCCCCCCATTTCTGCTACCAAATCTCTAACAGGGCATTCCTTAGGAGCCGCAGGTGTTCACGAAGCAATTTATACATTGTTAATGATGAATCATAATTTTATCTGTGAAAGTGCCCATATTGAAGAACTTGACCCAGCTTTTGCTGATATGCCAATTGTTCGTGAACGACATGATCATCAACAACTGAATACTGTATTGTCAAATACTTTCGGCTTTGGTGGTACCAATGCAACGCTTATTTTTCAACGCTATATATAAATGAAAGTTCTTAGTAATTGAAAAAATACGGTCTTACGGAGAATAATATGAAAGGTTTGATGGAGGGCAAACGCGGCCTTATTATGGGAATTGCGAATGATCATTCAATTGCTTGGGGGATTGCCTGTCAACTCGCACAAGCAGGGGCTGAATTGGCCTTAACTTATCAAGGAGATGCTTTCGGGAAACGTGTTCAGCCCCTAGCAGATGGGCTTGGCTGCAAATTAGTTCTAGAATGTGATGTTGAAAAAATTGAAAATGTCGACGACGTCTTTGAGAAACTTGAAAAAGAATGGAAAACTATTGATTTTATTGTCCATGCTATTGGTTTTTCAGATAAAAATCAGCTAAAAGGACGTTACGTTGATGTTACAACGCGTGAAAACTTTCAACGTACAATGGTTATTTCAGCTTATTCCTTTACTGAAATTGCTCAGCGCGCGGGAAAGCTTATGCCTAATGGAGGGGCACTTTTAACTCTTACCTATGGCGCTTCACAGCAAGTTGTTCCTAATTATAATATCATGGGGGTAGCTAAGGCTGCTTTGGAAGCTATGGTCCGTTATTTAGCGGCAGACTTTGGCCCGCAAAATATCCGCGTCAATGCTATTTCTGCGGGTCCTGTTAGAACCCTAGCAGGCAATGGCATTGCAGCTGCCCGTGCAATATTTTCACATCAACGTCGGAATGCTCCATTACGTCGTACTGTGAATATTCATGAAATCGGAAAATCCGCGCTTTATCTCCTCTCTGACTTATCATCAGGCGTTACAGGTGAAATCCACTATGTTGATTCAGGCTATAATATCATGTCTATGCCAATACTTGAAGAACTGAAAAAAACTGAAGATTCTTAAGACGGATAAAAAACATTTAACTTAAAAAAATAAAACCGATCACCTGTAGAGTGCTTTAGTCGCGTATTGAGCGGCTTTCTTTACGAGACTAAACTTCATAGAGACGGACTTCAAGTCCAATCTGTTGCATATATGATGATATACAATTTTCACCGATGGAACATGACTGGTTGGAAAAAAAAGAAATCATTATGAAATAGCAAACTGTTTGTTTTAAGTTTTTTTAATGCCTCTGATGAAAAGGGAAATGAAACCCTGTTGTCGTATTACGCTTTCCTTTTCTATTTTCAAGCCAAGGATAATCCATATATTTTTCTCAATCTAATCTTTATGAATATAAGGCAAAGGACGTATACGATCCTCTATAAAGATAATCAAATATCAAACCAATTGTGTCATTGTTATTGTTTTCAAAATATTTTATAAAGAAACGATCTATCTCAATCCATTTTGCTGGAAAGCTTTGTGTTTTATGGAGTTGTTTTCCTAACAATACCCATGCTTTTTCAGCTTCTTGTAAATCAATATCCAATCCCAAAACATAACATATTTTAGATAAAATATTAAGATGATTTAGTGCTTTCTTTACTGTCTCGGCTTCTATATGCCAAATAGAAGCAAATATGTTGGGTATCTCTGTTTGATTTATCTCTGAAACGGAAAGACAATTTAATTTGGAAAGAATATAAAGGCATAAAGCTAGGAACTATCTTCCGGGCTTTACAATCATCCTTTAATTCAGCTGCACAACTTTCACAGCAATATTTTTTCAATAATGAAGATTACGTCTCCCCTCATGCCTTTGTTTATCATGTGTTTTTTTAAAGTCACGTCCTTCATGCAAAACAGAATACCCTAAATCTAATGCACTTTGGTTGTAAACTCATATGTTTTTTTAAGAAATATCTCGCTCCCAAACCCATTTGGCAATGGGAGTAACCGTTAGTATAACCATAAAGCTATTTACATACCCCCATCTTTCCACTTATGAAGAAAAAAACGACACCATCATTATATTTGCTTTCCCCAATGGGGCAATAGTTTTTAGAAATTGAAACGATTCATAAGAGGCATCTTTAGTCGTTTCTTAACATCTTTATTCACACAACTTTTCCCTCTTGTAACGTGCAAGAGAATGATTTTCGTTGATTCAACATAGAAAGACTTGAAATAAGAGAATCTCGTAATATTAAAGATTCTAATTCAATATAAATAACTCAATCTTATCTTTATAATCGTATTATTTTTCGGTTTAAATAACAGCCACAAATATAATAATATTCTTTCAATTTTAGACCTTTATATTTGAATTAAAATAAGTCGTTTTTTGCATATAAAAAAATACAATTAATGTGTAGGAAAAAAATCCGTAAATATCTCTACTGAACTGTCTCAAATGCCAAAATCTGCCTCAACATTGTGAACCGGAAAAGTGTGTGATAGCGTTTGGCTTTCTCCTTCACAAACGTAAAGATGTTAAGCAGAATGGGTTTTGTGTATTTCACAGGGATTTTAATTATACTGTTTATGGTACCATTGTAAAATGGAGTTGCGTAAAGATGCCTTTTTTAAAAAGTACATAAATGAGCAATAGTGTTTTGTTTTAATTGAAGGACATACCCCCATTAAAGAACGAGAAAAACAAAATACCTCTTTCATTATATTACACAAATATACGTAAGTGGAAACGATAAGTTATTTTCAAAGAGGGACTTAACAAGAGCCAAAACTTTTATATTTCAACTCTATTTCATAAAAAATCGAATGACATGAATCTGTGATTTTCTGAGATATGATAGTCTGATACAAACATCAATACAATCTATTTTATATTTCTATCATAGTATGTTTCTATTTTTTGCGATTTAAATTATTTAAAAACACAGGATGCCGTTATATTTCATCCTTGAGAGTGCGGCTTAGTAATGTGTTAGCCGCTTCTGTTATGTTTTTACCACAATAGAGAATTTGATAAATTTGTTCTACGATAGGCATTTCCAATCCAATACGTTTTGCTAACGTATATACTTCCTTGGTATTTAAATACCCTTCCACAACCTGACCAATTTGTTTTTCCGCTTCTTTTATATCTATTCCTTTACCAAGAAGTATTCCAAAACGGCGATTACGCGACTGATTATCAGTACATGTCAAAACCAAATCACCTAAGCCTGTCATCCCCATAAATGTGGAAAGCTCAGCTCCCATAGTGCCCCCTAAACGACTGATTTCAGCGAGTCCTCGTGTAATGAGAGCTATTCGTGCATTTGCCCCAAATCCCATGCCATCTGATATTCCTGCACCAATAGCAATAACATTTTTGACGGCTCCCCCTAATTGAACACCAATCATATCTGAGCTTTTATAAACTCTAAAACTTTTGTCACAATGAAACAGTTGCTGCAATTCTTTACCAAACCCAACATCAGAAGCTGCTATCGTCATTGCTGTAGGCCAGCCGATAGCGAGTTCTTTAGCAAAAGTTGGTCCAGAAAAAACAGCTAAAGGGACTTTTTCACCTAAAATCTCACGAGCGACTTCTTGTAAGAGACGTCCTGTACCCTGTTCTAAACCTTTCGTTGCCCAAATAACGCGCGAATATTGATCCAAATAAGGCTGAATATTATACAACACTTGATGAAATACATGGCTTGGAACAGCAATTAGTATATTATCACTTGCTGTTATCGCAGTTTTAAGCGAAGCTTCAGGGAATAAGTTTTCAGGAAATTGAATGTCAGGTAAATATACTTGATTACAGCGTTGTTCTTGTAATCTTTTGATATGTTGAGAATTATATCCCCAAAGTAAAATATTATGACCATTACGAGCAAGAGCAATCGCTAACGCAGTACCAAAAGAACCAGCACCAATAACTGTCATTGCAACGGTTTTCATTAAGTTTTCTGATTATTCTCTAAATTGCCGATTTTAGTTGCGCATTATCATTACAAATAACTTCAATGCTCTCTTTAATATAACCCCTGTAAATAAAATATTACTTTTTCATTGCTTTATCTTACACTTAGCTCCTTTTTCCATATCCTACGAAGCTTTGCAACATCCCCTTTAGAGCTGATACATACCGCATCAGCTCTAAAGATATTTCTCATAGTTATTCTACAGGAGAGTACATATTTGGAACTTTCTCCATAGTCATTCCTGAATCCAGCATCTTTTCTGGCTGTTTTCTTATAGATACATCTTTGTTTGATAACTGCTCAGATGCTGAAGAATCATCCATTCTTGATATTTCCGGTTCAATAACACGTCCTGAACCACCCATCATATTATAATTCAAATGGGAAATAGCCCACCAAGTTCCCCCAATAATAACAAAAACGCAAATAGCAGCAAACCATAAAGCGCTTAAATTCCATTTGGCATCTGGACCAGAGTTCAAGTGTAAAAAGAAAACAATTTGTACTATAATCTGAATAAGTGCCATCCCAATAAGATACGCAACCTTTGTACTAATTGCCCAACTTCCCATCATTCCATACATCACAGGAATAAAAGAACCCAAGGTGAAGAATACAGCCAGAATAAAACCAACCAAATAGGAACCAATACTGGGACCATGTGTTTCATTTTGCATGCTCATCATAACGCTCCTAATAGATAAACCATGGTGAAAACACCAACCCATACAATATCAAGTAAATGCCAAAAAATGGAAAGGCATGCTAAACGTGTTTTATTATTCTGATCCAAGCCATTACGACGAAGATGAAAAAACATCACAACCATCCACAGAAGACCAACACTTACGTGCAGTCCATGAGTGCCAACCAAAGCAAAGAATGCTGACCAATAAGCAGAGAGAATTTCCCGTCCAAAAAGCTGTAGACCTGTTGAAGGATCAATACCCGCATAAGCATTCGGATCGTAATAAAATACCTCACTCAAAAGTTCATGGAATTCGTAAAGTTCCATACCAATGAAACAACACCCCAATACAAAGGTTATAGCCATCCATAAACGCACACCACTGATGTTGTTTTTATGCGCTTGAACCATTGCAAAGCCATAAGTGACAGATGAAAATAATAAAAAAGCAGTCTCAACCAAAACAAACTTTAAATCAATAAATTCATTGCCGGCTTTACCGCCCCCATAAGAAGCAGAAAAGACAGCAAAACTTGAAAAAAGCGTTGAAAATAGAATTAAGTCTGAAAGAATATAAATCCAAAAACCAAACGTCATGACTGAGCTACTATCGTGGTGAAGTTTATCCACAGTACTCACATTATTCATTGTTACTGCACTCATACTGTCACTCCTTGTTCTTTAAGAACAGCTGTAAAGGCATCTTCAGTTTTTTGTACTTCTTCAGCTGGAATATAATAACCATGGTGATCACCTGTTAATGAATGACACACAAGCGTTGCAATAAAGCCAACCAGTCCGATCGCAACAAGCCACCAAATATGCCAAACAAGCGCAAAACCAACAACTAATGAGAAGAAGCCAGCAATAATTCCAGCCGATGTATTCGAGGGCATATGAATTTTTGTAAATCCACTTGTTGGGCGTTGATAACCACTTTTCTTCATATTCCAATAAGCATCATCAGACTGTATCTTCGGAAGGAGAGCAAAATTATAGGAAGGAGGCGGTGAAGAGGTAAACCATTCAAGTGTACGTGCATCACCCCAAGAATCATTTAACGTTACCGGTAAGTGACCTTTATGCTTAATACCGTACCAAATTGCCAAAACAACCTGTAACACAAAACAAAGGATACCAAGTAAAATAATGAAAGCACCTAGAGCAGCGATAATAAACATCTGCTGCCAACTAGGTTCCATGTAATGCTGAAGACGGCGCGTCGCTCCCATTAGCCCGAGGGCATAAACAGGGAAAAATGCAAGATAAAAACCAATAAACCAACACCAGAAAGATGCAATCCCTAGCATGCGATTTGGTTTATAACCAAAAACTTTTGGAAACCAAAAAGCAAGTCCAGCTAGATAAGCAAAAACCACACCTCCAATAATTGTATGGTGGAAATGCGCTACTAAAAAGAGCGAGTTATGAAACTGCCAATCAGCAGGGACAATCGATAATAAAACACCAGTTAATCCACCACCAACGAAGGTAAAAATCATGCCCATGCACCAAAGCATTGGAGGTTCAAAACGTATCCTTCCTTTATACATCGTGAGCAACCAATTGAAAACTTTTACACCTGTTGGAACAGCAATAATCATCGTTGCGATGCCAAAGAAGGTATTTACAGCTTCACCGCCACCCATTGTGAAGAAATGATGTCCCCAAACAAGAAGCGAAAGGATCAAAATAACCAACATGGCCCATATCATGGAAGTGTAACCAAAGAGGCGTTTTGAAGAAAAAGTTGATACAACCTCAGAAACAATTCCAAAAGCAGGAACAACCAAAACATAAACCTCAGGGTGACCAAAAACCCAAACATAGTTAATCCATACCATTGGATTTCCCCCACCAACATTGGTAAAGAAATTCATACCCAAATAACGATCACAGGCCAAAAGTGCAAAGGCGACAGTTAAGACAGGATAAATAACTAAAATAAGGACATTACTAACAAAAGCACTCCAACAAAAAACAGGCATCCTCATCATTGTCATTCCAGGAGCACGCATTTTAATCAGAGTTGCAACAAAATTGACTGCCCCCATTGTTGTCGCGATACCAGAAAGCTGAAGTGACCATAAATAATAGTCTACCCCTGTATCTGGACTCGTTTGCAATTCTGTAAAAGGTGGATACATGAGCCACCCACCACGACCAAAATTACCAACACCTAGCGATATATTAATCAAGATTGCCCCAGCTGCCGTAATCCAAAAACCTAGATTATTTGCAAAGGGAAAAGCAACATCACGCGCACCAATTTGAAGCGGTATAAGGTAATTGAAAAGACCAAATAAAATAGGCGTAGCCATGAAAAAAATCATGATCGTGCCATGAGCCGAAAAAATTTGATCAAAATGCTCAGGGGGCAAATAACCCGCCGCTTCACTCCCAAGAGCTAAAGCTTGATGCGTTCGCATCATAAGTGCATCTGCAAAACCGCGAACAAGCATAATAATTCCAAGAATTATATACATTATACCGATGCGTTTATGATCAACAGTGGTAATCCAATTTCGCCATAAAATCCCCCACCACCCAAGCGCTGTTAAAGCAACAACAGCAATTAAACCAACCACAACAATCGCAATACATGTATACAAAACGATTGGTTCATGTGCAAGTGCATGAAAAGCACCTGCCGTAGGATCTGTAAGTCTTCCAAACATTTCTCAACCCATTTCAAATGAAATTCAAGTTTTAAAGAAACCTTATATTAAAAGGGCTCTCTCTCTACTGACCCTTTAAATAACATCAGGATCAAATACTGAACACAATGCACCCCATAGTGTCTGAGCAGCTGCACGCTTCATTAAATCTTCATTACATACCGTATTTTCATCGACACACCGATTAACAATACGATAGTAAAGCCGCTGCTCAACAGGTGCAAAATAACGAACTTCAGCATCTTTCTCCTTCGCAGCAATATCACCCATACGAGGCGCAATAGAAAGTTGACGATAAGATTTACGATCAAGTACTCGACCATTAGCCCGAGCTTTTACAATCCAATCTTCAAAATCCTGCGAAGAAACAGAATGCCAATTAAACCGCATCCCTGAAAAACCATCACCGCTGTAATTTGCTGAGGTCCCCTTGAATACGCCCTGTTCCTCAGCGATCAAATGCAACTTAGCATTCATCTGCGGCATAGCGTAAAGAACTGTACCTAATTTAGGAACCCAAAAGGCATTGACAGAATTTTCTGACGTCAATTGCAATAAAACTTGACGTCCCTCAGGCGCGTAAATTTCATTGACCGATGCAACACCATATTGAGGATAAATAAAAATCCATTTCCAATCAAGAGCTATAGCATCAATCTGCAATGGCTCTCCTTCACCCACAACCTCTACTGGAAGAGGCTTTGCAGGCTCAAGCTTATAGGTATAATAAGCCGTTAATGAACCTAAAACCATTACAATTACAATTGGAATACCCCACATTAAAGCTTCAATTTTATTTGAATGTGCCCAATCAGGAGAATAGTTCGCTTTCACATTCGATGCACGATATTTTATCGCTAAAAATACCACACTTACCATGACTGGAATGACAACGCAAAGCATAACAAACACACACACAACAATCAAAATAAGCTGTTGATGTGCTACATAACCTGATGGCTGAAGGACATCCATTTTACAACCAGACAAAAGCAGTGCTCCCCCTAAAACCACAAGCATTCCTAATTGTCGAACAAAGCTTTTCATCTTCATTTACCCCCGTCATATGCACTAAAATTTGCCATAAATATAATACCTCATATTGTACAGATTTGAAAATAATTATCAAGTGAATTCAATGTCTATATTACCCTCATCCAACACTTAACTCTTTACCTTTACACCTTATTAATTGTTTTGCAATATACTCGAGCGCAAACCGATATCCATCACTTCCAAACCCACTTATGATAGCATCTACACCTGAAGATGTATAAGAATGATGACGAAAAGATTCGCGTTGATAAATATGGGATAAATGAACTTCTACTTTTGGCCCTGAAAACATTTTTAGAGCATCAAGAAGGGCAACAGATGTATGACTGTAAGCCGCTGGATTGATGATCAATCCAGAACTTAGTCCTATTGCTTCTTGTATCCATTCTACTAGCTGACCCTCATAGTTACTTTGATAAAAATTTATGATAACATCAGCTTTTTTTGCCCATTCTCTACAACTTTTTTCAATATCTTCTAAAGTTTCAGTTCCATAAATTTCTGGCTCACGTTGACCCAGAAAATTTAAATTAGGACCATTTAAAATCGTTATCATAACAGACATGGCAACCCTTTTCTTCTCGACCATCACTTATTAAAAAAATATTTAGCATGTTTTTACAGTAATAAAGCGCCATCCTTAATCTCAAAAAAATCTGCACGTCCTTTTAAATCATCAAATAAAAGACGATCTGTTCCTGTCATAAATGTTTGCACAGCTAAATCATCAAGAATATCAAATAAAGCTGCACGTCGATGTGAATCAAGATGAGCAGCCATCTCATCAAGAAGAAGGATGGGAGCCCTTTCCGATATCATACCTGTTAAACGTGCATGACACAAAACCAAACCTGTCAACAGCGCTTTTTGTTCACCTGTTGAACAAGATGTTGCTACTTTATTTTTATCCGCATAAAAAACTTGTAAATCTGTGCGATGTGGTCCCTCTAATGTCCGCCCAGCCGCACGATCCATTGCACGATTACGCTGCAAGCGATCGCAAAATTGCTCTTCAACTTCAGTGGCTGATAGTTTCTTTAAAGCTGTTTCCAAAAAACCATCAATTTGCAAAAAAGCCCGCGGAAAAGGTATCTGTGATGGCATTTGTGTAAACATGTCATTTAAAAGCCGAATAACATCAATACGCGCCGCAGAAATAGCTGTCCCCAATTCTGCCATCTGCTTTTCTAAAGCATCAAACCAAGCATAATCTTCACTGCCATCTAAAAACAAACGATTACGTGCACGCATCGCCCTATCATAATCGGCTATGCGGCGACTATGCAAAGGATCAATCGCCAAAACCATACGATCCAAAAAACGACGGCGCTCAAGCGAAGGACCTGTAAAAAGACCATCCATAGAGGGGGTTAAGATACTAATATGACAGTAATCTGTTAAGCAATCACTTGACTCATTCACACCATTAATATGGACCTTTCGACTGTTATCGCTAACCTCTAAAGCTGTACCAATCTTTACTTCACCATAAAGAGCACATTCAAGACATGCAAAGACAACAAATCCTTCACCTCCTCCATCTATAAAGCTAACATCAGAATACGCAGCCCGTCGCAAACCACGACCCGGCGAAAGAAAAGATAATGCCTCTAAAAGATTCGTCTTGCCAGCACCATTATGCCCCGTGAAAACCACATGCTGTCCCGAAAAATGAATATTAAAAAAAGAATAATTGCGATAACGTAAAAGCTTTAGCTGCCTCACAGCCACTTTATGCACATAACTTACCATGCATTGCAAAACAATTGCCCCTAAACGCGAATAGGCATCAGCACATAGAGCACATCCGCATCATCATTATCACGAATCAAAGCTGGCGCTCCAGCTTCAGCCAACATAAAAACCATTTCATCGCTTGAAAGCTGCCCTGCAATATCCAAAAGATAACGTGAATTAAACCCTATCTCAAGTGGTGCAGATGTGTAAGTTACAGATAATTGATCCTCCGCACTACCTGAATCAGGACTATTCACAACAAGCCTTAACTGTCCATGCTCAATTGTTAACTTAACTGCACGTCCCCGATCACTTGAAATTGTTGAAACGCGATCAACAGCAGAAGAAAAATCCTGCCGATTAACAACTAATTCTTTATCATTTCCAAGAGGAATAACACGTTGATAATCTGGAAATGTTCCATCAATTAACTTTGACGTAAAAATCACAGAACCTACAGAAAAACGAATCTTTGTTTCTGAAAGCTCTATATATACCTCACCATCATTTTCTTCTGAAAGAAGTTTTTGCAACTCTCCTACAGCTTTACGAGGAACAATAACACCGGGCATTCCCTCAACCCCTGAAGGAGCCTCCATCTCAACTTGTGCTAAACGATGACCATCCGTCGCCACCAAACGCAGTTTAAAAACATCATCATGAATAACATGGAAGTAAATACCATTAAGATAATAGCGGGTTTCTTCAGTCGAAATGGCAAATTGTGTACAATCAAGTAAATGTTTCAACCCTGATGCTGATAGAGAAAAGCGATAACCAAATTGCCCAGGAAGAGACTCTGGAAAATCTGCTTTCGGAAGACATTGAAGCTGAAAATGCGCACAACCCGAAACAACGGACATTGTATTCGCTTGGCTCTCATCAACAGATAATACAATTTCATTGTCATCAGGAAGTTTACGAATGATATCATAAAGCAAATGTGCCGGAACAGTTGTTGCTCCTGCCTGTTCAACATTGACTGTAAAAGATTCCGTAACCTCTAAGTCAAGATCTGTTGTTTTTAACTGCACACAACTATCTTCTGCATCAATTAGAACATTTGACAAAATAGGAATAGTATTACGGCGCTCAACCACACGGTGAACACGACCAAGAGACTTAAGAAATTGATTGCGATCCACTGTAATGCGCATAAAAGCCCCATATGATTTAGCAAAAACGATAAAAATTCCTTAGAATTAAAATAACAGATCCTTTTTAAAGAATCGCCTGCTAGAGTTTATTAAACCTCTTTTAAAATGGCAAGTCACTCCTGCATGAGAAAAAACAAATCCTTTCATTAAATCTCTTAAAATCTCTTCAAAGAAAGAAATAATAAATGCTATACAGCCTGTTCTCCAATTAACCGTTTCAGTAATTCAAGTTCCTTGGCTAAGGTCTGATCACCACAAACCAAATCTTCAATTTTACGCACAGCGTGTAAAACCGTTGTATGATCACGCCCACCAAAACGGCGTCCTATTTCTGGCAACGAGCGAGGCGTTAATACTTTCGCTAAATACATTGCAACCTGCCGTGGCTTCACAATCGTACGTGTTCGACGATTAGACAACAAATCCTGTTTGGAAACATTATAATGGCGTGCTACCGTACGCTGAATTTCTTCAATCCGAATGCGCTTAGGTTCACCTGGACGTGTCAAATGACCTAATAATTCATCAATCCGTTCTAAAGATAAATCAGACTCAAAAGATTGACGAAATAAGAGCTGGTTAAACGCGCCTTCAATATCGCGCCCTGATCCTAAAACCGTTTTCGCAATATATTCCAAAACATCATCAGAAATTGATATCATGCTATCATCTTTCTGTGCCACCTTCAACCGCTGGCGCAACATTTGCAAACGCATTTCATAGTCTGGTGCCTCAATTTCAAGGGCAACTCCTCCCTGAAGACGAGACCGAACGCGAAGATCAAGCGATTCTAATTCCGCTGGTGGACGATCTGCAGCGACAACAACCTGTTTTGCACTATCAAGCAACATATTAAGTAAATGGCAAAATTCATGTTGTATCGACTTGCCCTGCAAAAACTGCATATCATCAATAATTAAAAGGTCGATATCGCGAAGCTGTTCTTTAAAAGAAAGAGCATCATTATCACGAATAGCTGTTGCAAAACGCCACATAAAATATTCAGCAGTTAAATAAATAACACGCGCAGATGTTAAACGCTTCAATGCAGAAGCGGCAATTGCTTGAAGCAAATGTGTTTTTCCTAAACCAACAGACGCGTGAATAAAAAGAGGATTAAAACGCAAAGCACTTTTATGCCCCTCTGCTATTGAACGTGCTGCCGCTAAAGCAACACGATTAGACGCCCCCTCAACAAAACTTTCAAAAGTATAGCGAGAATCAAGCGGAGATCCAAAAACTCCCGCTTGAGAACTTTTGACTGAATGCTCTACACAATTCTCAACAAAAGATGAGGTTGCCGGCTCCTCCAGCACAACAGAAGGCGCACTTGTTTTACAAACAACATCTCTTGAAACCCGCTCCATACCGCGAACGATAACTTCAACACGAAGAATTGCTGAGTTCTCTTGTTTCCATAAATGAGTCAAAAGAGAACCATAGTGATTATTAATCCATGAACGTAAAAAAGCTGTAGGAACAGAAAGTTTTACAAGAGTATGACTATACTCAGCAAGTTTCACACGACCAAACCAACTGGTATAAGCCTCAACACCAACCTGCGCCTTTAATTGTGCCATAACACGTATAAAAGCCGCCGCACCCTCCTCTTCTGAAACAATAGAATGCCCTATAGAAGCATTTCTACAAACAACCCCATTACTCTCTGCCACTCTATTCTTTATTATGTTCTCTGCCGACAGGATATTCACCGAAACCCTTTTAAAGGAACTAGCTTTAGAGTTCAATTTATCCACCATCTTCCATCCTGATAAAAATAAAATTTTGTCCTGCCAAACAGCTAAAATAAACCTAGCGAAGGCAAAACGCCCTACCCCAAATAAGATTACTCATCCTCCCCTAGGATAGCCTCATCACAACCCCACTAATAAAGATGACCAATAAGATTTACTTGCACTCATGATATGACCCACCCTTCTAAAATGGTAAACATACCAACTAAGAGAACTAAAAAACCATCAAAAAATCTACCCAACACAAAAGCTTTTAAAAAGCCTAAACCAAAGATTTTATATTCAACAAAATATAGGATAATGCGCTGATGTGACCCCTTCATGCTTTTTAGTCTTCATAAGAACCATACAAAACAGCAGAGGTAAAATGCAAGAGGTCAAAATAAAATCAAAAGCTCCCAAAAAATGCTTATTTCAATGAGGAATGAGAAAAATAATTGATTCAATTCATTTTTTTTTCTGAATTTACCAAGCATTAAAGAATCCCTTCAGATTAAAAAAAAAAAAATAAAATGCTTGACAAAAAAGACTCTGTAAAAATCGACAAAGCTTGTGGATAACCATACTCCCCCTATAAACTTTCTCCCCTTATTTCAAGAGGAGAATCGCTGTCGATTCTTGTTTTCAATAGAAAATTTTTAAAATAACAAATAAAAAGCCAGCACCTTTACGGATACTGGCTTGATTCTTAATAAAATAGAAAAATCTTAAACGCTGAGAGCCTTCAAACGCTTCGCTAAACGTGATACTTTCCTCGCAGCAGTATTTTTATGAAAAACACCTTTAGAAACCGCACGCATAATCTCAGGCTCAAAATTCTTAAATGCAATTTCTGCTGATGCTTTATCGCCCCCTGCTAGAGCATCATCAAACTTACGCATAAAAGTACGAACGCGTGAACGGCGGGCCTTATTAACCTGTGTGCGTGCTGCAACCTTGCGCACCGCTTTTCGAGCAGAAGGTGTATTCGCCATAAATATAATCTCTCTTTCAACACCTTGGTAAAATGAGTCTCAATACCAACTCTACCAATGTAAACAAACCTAACCCAAGCAAAACTATAAAGCTGCTTATAACTCATGTGGCTTATAGCTCAATGTCAAAGCCAACGTCAATTAAATTTTCAAAGACAGACATAAAAAAACGAAGACAAATCTTTGATCCGCAACTTTATAGCTTAATCGTTTAAAGATATTCCTCAACGAACAACAGCATTTAAACAGCTAGCTTACGCAAGACATATTGCAAAATTCCACCATGATGCAAATAATCTAGCTCATCTTCAGTGTCAACACGGCATAATAATGGAACGGTTTTTACCGTACCATCAGAAAAAGTAATTTTTGCTACGGTCTTTTGACGAGGTTTCAAGTTATGAATACCCTCAATCGTTACCTTTTCATCGCCCTTTAAGCCTAAAGACTTCCAACTTAGCCCCTCCTCAAAGACAAAAGGAACAATACCCATACCAACAAGATTAGAGCGATGAATCCTTTCAAAAGATTGTACAATCACTGCTTTGATACCAAGAAGATTAGTCCCCTTGGCGGCCCAATCACGTGATGATCCATTGCCATATTCAATACCCGCAAAAACAACGAGCGGAATACCTTCTTTTTTATACGTCATTGCTGCATCGTAAATGGTTTGTTCTACTGCTGAGGGATAATGAATCGTATAACCGCCTTCTCGACCATTTTCTCCTAACATGAAATTACGAATGCGAATATTGGCAAAGGTCCCACGAACCATAACTTCATGATTCCCACGGCGTGTCCCATATTGATTAAAATCAGCGACGTTAACACCATGATCCATTAAATACTTTCCAGCAGGAGAAGCGGCCTTAATAGAACCAGCGGGAGAAATATGATCTGTCGTGATTTTATCACCAAACAAACCTAAAATTCGTGCCCCCTTAATATCTGATAAAATATCTGGTGTTTTCTGCATATCATCGAAATATGGTGGATTACGAACATAGGTGGATTGCTCATCCCAAGAATAGGTAGCCCCCGTAGGGATCTGAACTTTTTGCCAATTTTCATCACCTTTAAAGACATCAGCATACTTTTCAGCAAAAACCTTACGTGTGACATTTTCTTCGATAAACGCCTGTATTTCTTGAGAAGTTGGCCAAATATCTCTCAAGTAAACCGGTTGACCATCTAAATCTTCACCAAGAGGTTCTTTGGTTAAATCTTTACACACCGTCCCGACAAGTGCATGCGCAACAACTAACGGGGGTGAAGCTAAATAATTTGCTTGCACATCAGGAGAGACACGCCCTTCAAAATTACGATTTCCTGAAAGAACTGCAGCAGCAATAACACCATTGTCATTAATCGTTTTGGAAATAGCTGGATGCAAAGGACCAGAATTCCCAATACATGTTGTGCACCCAAACCCTACTAAATTAAATCCTAATGCATCTAAATCTTTTTGCAGACCCGAATTTTTAAGGTAAGCTTCAACAACTTGTGAACCAGGTGCAAGAGAAGTTTTTACCCATGGTTTGCTTTTTAGACCTTTTGCTACAGCATTTCGTGCCAAAAGACCTGCTGCAATAAGAACACTTGGATTCGATGTATTTGTACAGGAAGTAATCGCAGCGATCACCACATCACCATGACTAAGCGTATATTCTTCACCTTCAACCGGATAATGCTCATCTTGTCCTGAAGTTTTCTTATAATCTTCAACCAATGCCTTCCCAAAACCTTGCCCAACATTTTCCAATGCAATACGCCCTTCCGGACGTTTAGGACCAGCCATAGAAGGAACAACTGTTCCCATATCTAATTCAATGGTATCGCTAAAAACGGGATGGGCCACCCTTTCGTCATGCCACATCCCTTGTGCTTTGGAGTAAGCTTCAACTAAGGCAATCCGATTTTCATCACGCCCTGTCATGTTGAGATAACGCACTGTCTCCTTATCAATTGGGAAAAAACCACAGGTTGCTCCATATTCAGGAGCCATATTCCCAATCGTCGCCCGATCAGCAAGGGTCATATGCTCCAAACCAGGGCCAAAAAATTCAACAAATTTACCAACAACACCCTTCTGCCGGAGTATTTGAGTTACCGTTAATACGAGATCGGTGGCTGTGACACCTTCTTTAAGTTTTCCTGTTAGGCGAAAACCAATTACTTCAGGTAACAACATAGAGACGGGTTGGCCCAACATTGCCGCTTCGGCTTCAATGCCGCCAACACCCCAACCTAAAACCCCCAAACCATTGACCATCGTCGTATGCGAATCAGTTCCCACACAGGTATCCGGATAAACCGTCTCATCCCCCTCTTCATTCTTCATCCACACACATTGTGCTAAATATTCGAGATTAACCTGATGACAAATCCCTGTTCCTGGAGGAACAACACGAAAATTTTGAAAGGCTTGTTGCCCCCATTTCAGAAAACGATAACGCTCACCATTGCGTTCATATTCATGCTCAACATTTTCCTTAAAAGCCGTAGGAGTGCCAAAATCATCAACAATAACTGAGTGATCAATAACAAGATCAACAGGTATGAGAGGGTTAATTTTTTCAGCGTTCCCACCAAGTTTGACCATAGCATCACGCATTGCAGAAAGATCAACAACCGCCGGAACACCCGTAAAATCTTGCATAAGAACACGTGCAGGACGGTAGGCGATTTCTGCCCCTGCGCTCCCTTTGTCGCTTAACCACTTAGAAACATTGAGGATGTCTTCTTTTTTAACTGTGCGCCCATCTTCAAAGCGCAATAAATTTTCGAGAATAACTTTCATCGAAAACGGTAAATGCGAAATGCCTTCAAGTCCATTCTTCTCCGCTTCGATTAAGCTATAATAAGTATATTCTTTGCCACCAACCTTTAACGTTCTGCGACAATTAAAGCTATCAATGTGAGTCATGACTGTCCACCCTCATACTATAAACCACCCAATTTCCAGGAATGAACAACACAAACTACGAGTCAAGGTCGCAGCTTGAGCGCAGACGCAATTACCTCCGCCATCCATTTCCCCCTCCACCTTTTATAGGTAAATGCGGAAATCAGCGCCAAAAACCATTCTACACCAGATCTTGATGTAACGTATCCCTTATAGAACTATTTCTAGAACTATTCTAGGGACAATTGCATAAAAAAACGTGTTTTTTTATGCAATAATGCAATAAAGAATAGGGAAATATAAAAATAGGCAGTCACATGGTGTTATCAGGCAAAGATTTAGCGGCTTACAGAAACGGAGAAATTCTGTTCCAAGATCTTTCTTTTTGTTTATTTCCACAGCAACTGATGACAATCACTGGACCAAATGGTATCGGAAAATCTACATTACTGCGAATCATTGTCGGTCTTATTGAAGCTGCTGAAGGCCATATCATACTTAAAGACGATGAACAAAGATACCCTATTACAACTGCGTGTCATTATCTCGGGTCTCAAAATGCCATGAAACCCTTCTTATCTGTCATTGATAATTTACAATTTTGGGCAGAGTTTTATGGTCAACCTCTGTACTCCCCCTATGAAGCCCTTACCGATATTGGCCTTGCTGATCTTGAATATTTACCTTTTAACGCTCTGTCAACTGGGCAACAAAGGCGTATCGCTCTTGCTCGTCTTTTGCTTTCCTATCGTCCTATTTGGGTTTTAGATGAACCAATATCAGGACTTGATAGCTATGCTCAAAAACGTCTTGCTCGTATTTTTCAACGTCATCTCAATCAAGGGGGTATGATTATCGCCGCCACCCATAATTCCTTAGGTCTTCCAGAAAACCATACAATCGCTCTGGAAAAATTTTTACCTCTCTAGGAGAGCAGAATATGAAAGCACTGTTCTGGCGTGATCTTAAACTACTCTTAACGTCACAAACCTCTTCGCTAACAGGATTATTGTTTTTCATCGCTGTTGTAATTATAACCCCCTTTGCCATTGGACCAGATCCAAAAATTCTTGCACAAATAGGTCCAGGGATATTGTGGTTTGGGGCCCTTCTCGCAGGACTTCTTAATCTGAACAAACTTTTTCAAATCGATCGCGATGATGGCAATCTCGACCAATTTATCCTTTCAGGACAAAGACAAAGTTTTATGCTGATCGTCTTTACTAAATGCATCGCCCATTGGGTAGGAACGATGCTTCCTCTCATTTTTACCACGCCTATTTTAGCCCTCATGCTCCACTTAGATATCACGATAACTTGTACAACAATACTTACCCTTTTATGCGGAACACCAGCTATTATTTTTATTGGCGCCATAGGAGCAGCACTTGCAAGCTCATTGTTACATAGCACGCTTCTTATTTTCATCATTATCTTGCCGTGGATCATTCCAGTTATGATTTTTGGCGTTTCAGCGGCGACAGCGCCAACAAATCCAAATGCCTCTTTTCTTACTTCCTTGGCTCTTCTTAGCGCTTTTTCACTTTCTTTGAGTCTCTTTAGCTCTTTTGTTGCCTCTCTAACGCTCAAGCTTTTATCAGAATAATAAAAGATGATTGCCGCATAGAAAAATTCCCCTTATTATGAATTTCATGAATGAATTATCGCCCGCATATAAAATGAGGTCACTCCCTATAAGTTTTGCCCGTTTTATGAAAATAAGCAAAATCATTTTACCATGGCTCGCCAGCATAACGTTATGTCTTCTGATCTTAGGGCTTATTTTCGTGATGCATTCACCAGACGACTATCAACAGGGTATGACTGTTAAGATTATGTACCTTCATGTCCCTTTTGCGTGGTTGTCTACATTCTGTTATATAACGATGAGTGCAGCAGCATTAGGAAATTTGATTTGGAAATATCATCTTGCTGATATAGCTCTCAAATGTGGGGCGCCCATTGGAGCAATTTTTACTGCCTTGGCCCTCATGACGGGAGCGCTTTGGGGGCGCCCTACATGGGGAACATGGTGGGTATGGGATGCACGGTTAACATCGGTTTTAATTCTGCTTTTTATCTACCTTGCCATTATCTTGCTTGGACGTGCTTTTGACAATCAAGTAAAAGCCGCTCGCGCGACTTCAATTCTTACCCTTGTTGGCTTTGTTAATATCCCTATTATTAAGTTTTCCGTGAATTGGTGGAATACATTACATCAACCAGCCTCCTTATTACGTGCTGGAGGACCAACAATCGACAATGCTATGTTATGGCCTCTTATAACCATGTTATTTTGTTTCATCTTCATGTTTATTGCGCTCTATTTGATGGCTATGCGAAATGAAATCAATAGCCGTTATATCAAAATACTTCAGATTAAAAAATCCCGTCGTGCACAACAACAGGACTCTTCATCATGCTTGACCTAAATGGCATCCACAGCGGACTTTTAGGAAACTTATCTCAGAAAATCGATTTTTTCCTTGGTACCCTTAAACACAAGCAAATTGTTGTTTTAAGCTATACGCTTTCTGCAATATCCCTACTCTGTCTTATTGGCTATATTCTTTGCAAAGCCCTATACCAAAAAAACACTCTCCAGCAGCTAAACAAAAAAGAGCTTTCAAAAAAAGAAAAATATAATGAATAACGTTCCTCCAAAACTTAAAAAAAATATATCTTTGCCTGTTTTCTTTGTTCTTTTTGGACCATTTGTGCTTTTTCTTCTTCTCATGGTGTTTTTTTTCAACTTTATGCATAAAAAATACCCGCAAGACCCTTCTCTTCTTCCAAATGCATTGGCTGGAAAACCAGCCCCCGAGATACACCTTCCTCTTCTTAATAAGGACAGTTATCTTCATTCAAAACAGTTTAAAGGACGTGTCACATTGATCAATTTTTGGGGGTCTTGGTGTTTACCCTGTCGCGAAGAACATCCTCTTCTTATGAAAATTGCACAAGATAAACGTTTTGATCTGATTGGTATTAATTATAAGGATAACAAAGCAAACGCACTGCGCTTTTTAAATCTTTTTGGTAATCCTTTTAAATTGATTGGCTTTGATGCTTTAGGATATACAGCTATTGACTGGGGGGTATATGGACCACCAGAAACCTTTCTCTTGAATAAAGAGAGCATCATTATCGCTAAACATGTTGGCCCCCTAACATGGAAAATTTATCAAAAAAAAATTCTCCCCAAAATTGAACAAGCAATCGTAATAGAAGAAAATAAAGTATCAACATATTGATCTATAAATATAATTTACCACTTCTCTCTATGAAATGAAAACACCGAATACTATGAGATTTTTTTCAAATCCTTTTATCCCGAATCAAGAAAACAGCTAAGAAAAGGTTAAAAATACCTTTTTGTGCATTTTTAATATAAGTATAATGAACAGCTTTTTAAATTGAAAAATAAAAAAGAAGCCCTTTCCAGAGCAGAAAATATCTTTTACAAGGCACTCTTTTTTAAAAAGCATATCCAGTGAATAATGATTTCAACAGAAAGATCATTGGTATACATCAAAAAATGCTAAGAAAAAAATATTCAAGAGATTCATATGAGTTTATGCTTTAGGTTTTTATAGCGCGAATAAAATGGGTTTTTGTTGCAATCATTATTTTTATGAAGTTGATTATATTTTTTCTTCCAAAAATTCTTGCAGTGTAAAACGATACACTTTCGAGCAAAATTCGCATGTGACTGAAATATATTTATTTTTAACCATTTCATTTCGTTCATCACTGGGAAAGCTTTCCAGCATTCCTTTAATTTTTTCACGCGAGCAAGAACATTGGTCGACAAGAGAAAACGGATTAAAAACTCTCACACCTTGTTCATGAAAAAGACGGAATAAGAGCCGTTTACTCCCGACTTGAGGATCTGTTAATTCTGAACTTTCAATCGTTGCCATGAGTATTTTAGCTTCTTGCCATTGGTTATCTAATTGGGTTTGGTCTTTTGTTTCTTCTCGCTTTTGATGAAGGTCATCTATTCGATGATGGGACGATGCTTGAGGCAAAAATTGAGTCAAAATACCTCCAGCTCGCCAGCTTTTCTGAGGTTTTCCTTGGTTGTCACGATTGATTAATATAGCAACAGCCAAACGGATATCTGTAGAAATTTGCTCTGATTGATCAAAATAAGTACGAGCAGCTTCTTGTAAATTTGATCCATCTAATGCAACTATTCCTTGATAGGGTTGCATGTGAGGGCCTTGATCAATCGTGAAAGCTAAAGTACCCTTTCCTAAAAGGGCTTCTGAAGAGATTTGATCATTATCTATGGCTTGTTTAAGCTGTTCTTTATTAAAACGAGCATATCCCCGTAAACTGGAAGGAGGAGAAAAATCGCACACCAGCATATTAACCGGTCCATCGGAATGGGTTTGTAAAATAAACTTGCCCGTAAGCTTTAGAGAAGTTCCAAGTAGAACAGTTACAAGCAAAGCTTCGGCCAAAAGATAAGAAACCGATTCAGGGTATTGATGTCTGTTAAGAATAGAATTTAAAGTTTCCCCAAGTTGTACAACACGTCCGCGAATATCAAGTTCTTCGACTTGAAAGGGAATAACAGTATCCTCTTCATGCAAAGAGATGTCGTTGAGAGAGGCATCATCTTTAGCTTGTTCACTCATGGGCTTTACCTTTTATTATAATTTGTTGTAGAGACGCTCTTATGAAGAGAAAAATGCATCTTGTAAACACCAAGAAAGAATTGCTTTTTGAACGTGAAGACGATTTTCAGCTTCATCGAAAACAACTGAGTGCGGTCCATCAATCACAGTATCAACAACCTCTTCACCACGATGAGCTGGAAGGCAATGCATAAAAAGAGCATCAGGTTTTGCTAATTTCATGAGAGCTTCATTGACTTGATAAGGCTGAAAAATGGAATGACTGCGAGCACGAAATTCTTGCCCCATGGAAACCCATGTATCAGTCATAATACAATCAGCATCTTGAGCTGCTTTTTGAGGATTATGCGTTAGCATAAGATGTGCACCCCACTTACGTGCCCAATGTATGAATTGCTCTTGTGGTTCACTACCCTTTGGAGTAGCAATGCGCAAATGAAAACCAAAAAGAGCTGCAGCCTCAATTAAGGAATGGAGCACATTATTACCGTCCCCCACCCATGCAAATATTTTGCCTGCAATTGGCCCTCGATGTTCCTCATAGGTTAGGATATCTGCTAGAATTTGGCAAGGATGTGTATCATCTGTAAGGGCATTAATGACAGGAATTTGTGCATATTGTGCCAATTCAAGCATACGTTGATGTTTTGTTGTTCGCAATATCACGATATCTACAAAACGGGATAAAACGCGCGCCGTATCAGCTATGGTCTCACTATAACCAAGCTGCATCTCTGACCCCGTGAGCATGATTGTGTCTCCCCCAAGTTGGCGCATACTGATATCGAATGAAATACGGGTTCTTGTGGATGGTTTTTCAAAAATCATCGCAAGTGTTTTTCCTATAAAAGGTTTTAAACTTTTCCCTACCTTAAAAGATGCTTTAAGTGTTTTTGCATAATCAATCAGTGCGCGTGCCATTGCTGGCGTTAAAATTGATAAGTCCGTGAAGTGACGAAGAGCATTTGTCATGTGTATAATATTTGTCCTTCTTTATTGATTTGCGAAAGATAAGAAATTGCTTTTTCAATACGATTCAAGCTTTCATCTATTTCTTCTTTCTTGATGATAAGAGGAGGCAATAAGCGTACAACATTATTGTTGGCAGCAACACTTAAGAGATATTCATTTTCCAAAACATTAACGACAAGATTTGAAGGTACGACACACTTCATGCCCACCATTAGGCCCATCCCATGAACTGCGCAGATAATATCAGGATAGATATTGAGAATGTGCAAAAGTCCACTTTTTAGTTTATCCCCCATGCGCTGAACATGGGTCAGAAAACTTGGCTCTAACAGAATATCAAGAACACTATTTCCTACAGCCATCCCCAGAAGATTTCCTCCAAAGGTTGAACCATGGGTCCCAGGCGTCATACTTTTTGCAGCTTTATCCGTTGCAAGGCAAGCCCCTAAGGGAAAGCCACCTCCTAATCCTTTTGCGAGAGTAAGAATATCAGGTGTAACACCACTCCATTCATAAGCAAAAAGCTTTCCAGTTCGTCCTATGCCCGTTTGGACTTCATCAAAAATCAACAATAGATCATTATCATCGCATATTTTACGCAAAAATCTTAAATATTCATAGGAAACCGTTCGTATTCCTCCTTCTCCTTGAATGGGTTCAATCAGAATAGCGGCGGTATTTTTATTAATAGCGTTACGCAAAGCAATTTCATCACAAAAAGGGACTTGAATAAATCCACCGACTTTAGGTCCAAAGCCTTCAAGATATTTTTCATGCCCAGTCGCAGCAAGTGATGCAAGTGTCCGTCCATGGAATGCCCCTTCAAAAGTAATTATTTCAGTGCGTGCTGGATGACCAGCAGCATAGTAATAATGACGTGCCGTTTTAAAGGCACATTCCAATGCTTCAGTGCCTGAATTACAGAAAAAAACCTTATCCGCAAAACTGTTTGTACAAAGTCGCCTGGCAAAAGCTGTTTGTTCAGGAGACTGAAAAAGATTGGAAACATGCCAAAGTGTTTCAGCTTGTCTTTTGAGCGTATTAACCAATTTAGGATGGGCATACCCTAATGCATTAACAGCAATGCCAGATGTAAAATCGAGATAATGTTCTCCTTTATCGGAAATAAGCCATACACCATGCCCCTGTTTAAAATGCAAATTTCGTCGTGCAAAGCATTCATAAAGTGGTTGTATAGAGATGGCATCCATCATAATTCCCTTTATCTTTTAATCTTTTCAAGATATATACAAAGCAATACTACAAATAAAATAACATGATGCATTTCATTAAAGTGCTTTAAACATTTCACTCGATTAATGATTACATGGAATAGATCATTACACCAATTGAAAAAAAGTCAATGAAGGTTCTACAAATAAGCATTTTGGGGAAAAGCCTTAAACAAAAGTGGACGTTTAACCTATGATTGATTTGCAAGTTGGGGAAAACATTCTAAATAAACTCTTTGAGAGGCAAAGACTCTTGTCATAGAGTGAGTGCATATTGTAACTTACACTATAGTTTAAGCAAGATAATGTGTTTTGATTTGTAAGTTCCGCAGGTTGAATGATTTTTTTATGCTCACTTAGAGTGTAAAATTCTTTCATTTAGTGCATTGAGAACATTATTAAAACATTTGAAGATGCAAAGGGGAAGCATCTCAGTGACGTAATCGGAATGGAGTGCTGATATGGGTTGGACATGTGAACGCGTTGAGCTTCTTAAAAAGCTCTGGAGTGAAGGGTTAAGTGCAAGTCAAATTGCCGCTCAATTAGGTGGGGTCAGCAGAAATGCAGTCATCGGCAAAGTGCATCGATTGAAGTTGCCAGGACGTGGCAAGACAGCACAGGGAAATACACGCGCGCAAAAAACTCCCGCAAGCAGCCCATCATCTCCACGTGTGCGTCGCAACACAGCGACAGTATCGCCAATAAACACATCATCTGTCAACGTTGAAGAAACAACTTTAAAGACAGAGTTTGTAGCAGAAGATGTCAAAGAAGTTGATATGCCTCCAAAATCTAATGTAGTGGTGCCTATATCACGGCAACTTAATCTGCTACAATTGAGTGAAAATACATGTAGATGGCCGGTTGGCGATCCATTATCAGCCGATTTTCATTTTTGTGGTGCTGATTCTGATGAAAATAGTCCCTATTGTGCCTTTCATGCTAAATTAGCATTTCAACCAATATCTGAAAGACGGCGAATAAGGGTATAATATCCGCCGATATAATTTTATATTCTGCGCCTCATGATAAAATTTTAATGATAGAGTTATTATGAGAAAGAGATTTAATGAGGTTTTTAATGAATGAGAACGTTTCTTCATGAAAATATTCAACGAAATTGTATCTTTTAGTGCTACTGCGCGGCCGTGTGTTATAAATCTACGTTTTTTATTTTCACGATTCTCTTTAATTTAATTGTACAGCTTTTAAAACTATCTATAGCAATATCTTTTGAATAATGCAGATTTCTCAATCTATCATATTTTTATTCTTTATGTTATAATAGCGTAATGTTTTGTTTTACAAAAATAATTTATCGTTTAGCAACCTGAGTGAAATCCACAAATATATCTCTCTTATTTTAAGCTCTCTTATATTGAAGCAATCAAAACCTTTGGTTTGCACGTCATGTGCGAAGGGAGCCTATGCAGAGTAAAAACACTTTTAAAAAAAGCATGCCGCCGATAACCCCTCTCAAGTTCCAAGAGTTTTGCAATATTAGGGGCTAGAAAAATGTGTGATCGTGTGGCTTACACTTTTTTTATTAAGCGTAAAGATGAAGGTATATAATCAATTTTATACGCTTCATGGAGATCACTATTTTATGCACTCTATTACAGAATAAGCTTGAAATTATTAAGAGATATTTCTCTAAAATAAGCTCATGAATATGCAACACAAGTGTATTCTACTTTAAGCATTTTGTTTTTCATGAAGAGCATGGACCAAAAAGACACGCGATAAATAAAAGCATGATGCAATGTGTAGTGCGTAAGACGAATAATCTTTGTAATTCTTTATAAAAAATTAAAATAAGGAAATGTTGTATTCAAGACCCTTTTATCATGCCTCTTCTATGATCTATAATATACGAGATCTTTTAAAATAAATATTCAACCTGAAACGAATACAGATAGTATCACATTCCTTTTCCCGACACAAAACGACGCAACCAAACATAAAGCGCACCTTCACCGCCATGCTGACGTGCTGCTTGCTCAAACGCATGAACATAATATCGAAAAGCTGATGTTGATAACCAATACGGAACAAATCTATACAAAGCTCCATCACTCCCAATAGATCGACCTTTTCCTGTAATAACAAGAACATAACGCAATCCACTCTGTTGAGAGGATTGTAGAAATTTTTTTAAGAAAAAATAAGCTTCTTCCTGCATATAACCGTGAAGATCAAGACGCGCCTCAAGAGGATAACGACCTTGGGCAATTTTACGATGTGCAACATGATCAAAGAAATGAATCTTATGCGTTTGTGTAACGGCTCTCTTTTCTTTTTTAATAATTGTTGAGCGTTGTTGATTTTCCTGCCCCCCTAGAGGAGCTTGAGTTATGCACTGTTTTTTATCATTAATATTTGCAATATTTTCTGATATAGAAGAGAGCCTCTTATCATGAAGCGGTGTTATTGTGCGACAAACCTTCTCCCATAAAAGGCGATCTTGTGAAGTTAATAAATCTCTTTTTTGTCTCCATTCACTTAAGGACATTTCAATTTCTCATAAATTATTGAGTACTTATGGAAGAAAAGGTACTTTAATTTTCATCTTCTGTAGCGAAAAGCTTCCAGTTTGGGTCCGATGATAGGCTATTACGAACAAACGTCCAAATATCCTTAATTTCTATAATAGCATCGGTATCACCGTCTATACGCTCACCCTGTTCATTATAAGTAACAGAAATCATCTCACTGATAATACGTACCGTTAAAAGTTCATCCTTTTCTTGCATTGCCGCCGCAACAAGCTCTATTTTATTAATTCCAACAAAAGTAAACTCTATTCTTTCTTTGTTTTTTTCTCGTTGTTCAATAGCAGAACAAAAGCTTTCAAAAACATCCTGACAAAGCAAGCTTTTCAGTTGACTGCGATCACCTTTGGCAAAAGCTGTTACAATCATCTCATAAGCAATTTGCACACCTTTTATAAAAGATTGAGGAGAAAAATGAGGATCAATTCTACGCAGTGCGCGCAAATTTTCATTCAAAATACTCCCCTCTGGTGCAATCTCATCAATTTCACTAAAATCGTCTTTTTGTAAATTTTTTTGATGAGGGAACGAAACAATATTATCCGTCGTTTCTGGATCAGCTCGTTTTTCAGAACGACGTGAATAAGGATCAAAGGGAGGCTTTTCAAACCCAATTCGCTTCCCTAATACACTACGGAGTTGCACAAAAATAACAACCACAACAACAAGAGCGATAACAAGTATAACGTCAAATTCCATGGGCGCGGTCAATCTCCAAAGCTTTAAGTTTGTAATAAAACATTGCAGTCAATATCATTTATCAATAAATATGTAAAATAGGGAATCCTACCATTCAAATATTTTTATAAATTTTATATAAGGAATGCTCTTAAGAACTTCTCCCCTACTCATCCAGAAGGAATTTTTCATGTGATAAAACTTTATTCTATAAATCCTCGTTTTTTTATCGTTATATTTCTCTGTATTCTGTTAATTGAGATTGCTGGTTTTATCTTTGTTGGTCAAGCAATTGGCATTTTGGCAACTTTGAGTTTGGTTGTTCTCACAACCATAATTGGGGTTATTTTATTGCGAATTCAAGGTCTTAGCCTTTTAAAAAACATACAAAGTGAACTTATCCAAGGACGCACATTAGAAAACAATATTATTCATGATGCTTGCATCATGTTTAGTGCAATTTTGCTTATTCTCCCCGGTTTTGTAACAGATCTCTTGGGGATATTACTTCTTATTAAACCAATTCGCTCTTTTGCTTGGCATTTCTTTTCATCATTAAAAAATACGTTGAATTCCAATATGAAAAGAAAAAATAATTCTGAAAAAATAATTGATCTTAACGCTGCAGATTACAAAATTCATGATACGACAGAATCCCCATGGCGCAAAAATGATGATAATCAGTGAATTTGCCTAAAAAATCTGCAACAAACGAAAAAAATAGTCAAGATAAAGCGCGCGTTCCTTGCAACCTTTAGCAAGGCATGATAACCAATTCGATTTTTAGATCTGAAATAAATATACATAATTATAATGAGAGAGGTTCGTCGTATGGCCGAAGGTGAAATGAACAACAGTGGCGGAGAGCCGGTTTTTGCTGTATTAACGCAATATTTAAAAGATTTATCATTCGAAAACCCAGGTGCTCCCCATTCATTGCGTACGCGTGAAAAATCACCACAAATTGATATCAATATTAATGTCAATGCTAACCCGATTGGTGATGACAATTATGATGTCGTTTTATCTCTCTCCGTCAAAGCCAATGATAATACTGAAACTTTATTTCATGTAGAACTGATTTACGGAGGAGTTTTTCACCTGAAAAACATTCCACAAGAACATGTTATGCCTCTGGTCTTTATTGAATGTCCCCGTCTTTTATTTCCATTTGCGCGCCAAATTATATCTAATGCTACTCAAAATGGTGGTTTTCCACCTTTGTGGATTGATCCTATTGATTTTGCAGCTCTCTTTCAAAAGCGTCTCGCTGAAGAACAAAAAGACAATCAAAAACAGCCTTCTTAAAAATTTGTTCTTTTGCTATCATAAAGCCCTTTAATATATTATTGATCTATTAAGGGCTTTTTTCTTTAAATGACTTTTGCCGCATGATAAGCTGCAAGCATTGCAATATTGACAACATCTGTATCGCTTCCACTAAACGGTACAATTTGAACAGATTTTTCCAATCCAATTAAAATAGGACCGATGATGGTTGCTTCTCCAAGTTCTTGTAACATTTTGCTTGCAATAGAAGATGCGTGATAGCTAGGCATAACCAAAATATTAGCAGGCTCTGTTAATCCCATAAATGGATATTGCTGCATCAATTTTGAATTAAGCGCTACATCAGCACTCATTTCTCCATCAAACTCAAAATCAACTTTGCGTTCATGCAAAATATTAATTGCATCCTGAATTTGCTGTGTGACATTCCCTTTCATATAACCAAACGTAGAAAACGCTAAAAACGCAACCCTTGGTTGACATCCAAATCCACGCACAAACGAAGCGGTTTGTTCCGCTATATCCGCTAGTTCTTTAGCATTAGGATTTTCATAAACGGCAGTATCCGCAATAAACACAGTTCGTCCACGGCAAATAGCCATTGAAATACCAATCAGTCGTTCTTTTGGTTTTTCATCAATTGCCCGACGTATATCAACCAGCGCTGTTTCATAATTGCGTGTCACCCCTGTAACCATTGCATCCGCATCTCCTAATGCCACCATACACGCAGCAAAATAATTTCGATCATTATTGATACGGCGATGACAATCGCGCAACAGCCAGCCTTGACGCTGCATCTTTTTATAAAGATAATTTGCATAAGCATCTGTACGACAGGAAAGCTTAGCATTCATAATTGAGATACCTTCACGCTCCAGATCAATTCCAGCGGTAAAAGCCGTTTCTCTTACTTGCTCTTCACGACCAACCAAAATCGCTTTTCCTAATTGTTGATGAACATAGGAAACAGCAGCCCGCATGACTTGCTCCTCTTCACCTTCTGCAAAAACAATTTGTTTTGGCGCTTGACGAACATGGTTATAAATCCCACGCATCATTGAAGAAGTAGGGTCACGTCTCGCATTCAAATCGCGCTCATAAGCCTCTAAATCATCTATGTTCTTTTGCGCAACACCGCTTTTCATCGCTGCTTTTGCTACCGCGATTGAAACAACCGTAAACAAACGTGGATCAAAAGGAACAGGAATGATATAATTCGGTCCAAATTTCAACCGCTTTCCATGATAAGCTTCTGCAACACTGTCAGGAACTTCTTCATGGGCTAAATTAGCAAGGGCCCTTGCCGCAGCAATCTTCATATCTTCATTAATAACGGTTGCACGCACATCAAGCGCACCACGAAATATATAAGGAAAACAAAGAACATTGTTAATCTGATTTGGATAATCCGAACGACCAGTCGCAACAATGGCATCATTACGCACTTGCATAACTTCTTCTGGGGTAATTTCTGGATCGGGATTAGCCATAGCAAAAATAATCGGCTTCGGTGCCATGGACTTCACCATTTCAGGAGTCAATGCACCTTTAGCAGAAACCCCGAAAAATATATCTGCCCCTTCCATTGCTTCGGCAAGCGTTCGTTTATCGGTTCGGATAGCATGAGCAGATTTCCATTGATTCATTCCCTCTTTGCGCCCTTCATAGACAACACCTTTGGTATCACATAGGATGATATTTTCTGCTCTAAATCCCATCGCCTTAATCAATTCGATACAAGCAATGCCGGCAGAACCAGCACCATTACAGACAAGCCGCGCATTTTGCATATCACGTCCTGTTAGCTTCAAAGCATTGAGCACACCAGCAGCGACAATAATTGCTGTACCATGTTGATCGTCATGAAAAACAGGAATATTCATTACCTCGCGTAAGCGACTTTCAATCATAAAGCACTCAGGTGCCTTAATATCTTCAAGATTGATGCCGCCAAAAGAAGGTTCTAAATGGCGCACCAAATTGATAAAATTCTCTGGATCGTTTGTATCAATTTCTAAATCAATGGAATCAATATCAGCAAAGCGCTTAAAAAGCACTGCCTTACCTTCCATCACAGGCTTAGATGCAAGCGCACCTAAATTGCCTAAACCTAGAATAGCTGTTCCATTTGATATAACAGCAACAAGATTGCCCTTTGCTGTATAATCATAAGCCAATGCTGAATTTTGAGCAATTGCCTTAACTGGAACCGCAACACCTGGGGAATAGGCAAGGGCTAAATCATGCTGTGTTGCCATAGACTTTGTTGCAACAATCTCAAGCTTTCCTGGCCGACCACGACTATGAAAATCAAGAGCTTCTCGTTCGCTCGCACTGTAAACCGTTTGATACATTTTCTGATCCTGCTCGCTCTTTTTCATCTCACTTTATTTTCTCCAAAAACAGTGTAAATTCTGCTTGATAATGCATATAATCATTCGATTTGATTCATATGTTAGAAATCGCTATTCTTTGCCTTAGCAAATCTGACGATGCGTTTCAATTTAGAGATAAATAAATATCGAAGTAAACAAAAAAGAGTAAAAGCTTCACTGAAAGGGAAGAGGCTACGTAAAAATGGATAAAAAAAACGACCATAAAAATAATTTAATTCCACAGCCTGATTCCCTCTCTGCTTCCTCTTCAGAACGTCTTACACCTATGATGGAGCAATACATAGAAATCAAAGCCGTCCATCATGATTGCCTTCTTTTTTACCGAATGGGGGATTTTTATGAATTATTTTTTAAGGATGCAATTGAAGCTGCTCAAGCTTTAGGAATCACGCTCACAGCACGCGGAAAACATTTAGGGCAAGATATTCCTATGTGTGGTGTTCCCGTTCATGCTGCAGACGATTATTTGCAAAAACTAATTGCTTGTGGTTATCGCGTTGCTGTTTGTGAACAAACAGAAGATCCTGCTGAAGCAAAGAAACGTGGCTCTAAATCTGTTGTTCGGCGTGATGTTGTTCGCCTTGTAACCCCTGGAACGATAACAGAAGAAAAACTCCTTGATCCAACACGCGCAAATTATCTGATGACACTTTCTCGGATAAAAACTGGCGATAGAGAAGAATTTGCTCTTTCTTGGATTGATATCTCAACAGGCATATTTCGTGTAACAGAAAGCCGCCAAGAAAAACTTTTAGCAGATATTATGCGTGTAGACCCACAAGAAATCATTGTTGCTGATTCCTTTTTTCATGATAAATCGCATAAATCACTTTTTAATGTTCTTGATCGTATCGTTTCACCTCAACCGGCTTGTCTCTTTGATACCCTCACCGCTGAACGAGATATTTGCACTTATTTTAAACTCTCAACGCTGGAAGGTGTTGCCGATTATTCACGCTGCGAACTCTCTGCAATCGTAGCTGCTATTCGTTATATCGAAAAAACACAAATCACGCATCGCCCCCCCCTCATGCAACCTGAACGCCAAAATGAAAGTGCTACCCTTTTTATTGATGCTGCAACCAGACTAAGCCTTGAGCTTATTCGAACGACATCAGGTCAACGGGATGGAAGCTTATTAAAAGCTATTGATCGCACTGTAACAGGAGGAGGATCTCGCCTTCTCATTGATCGCCTTATTGCTCCTCTTACCATCCCTTCTGCTATTGATACGCGTTTAGATTCTATCGATTTTTTTCTCCGTAATCCTTCTCTTGCAGAAGCGATAAAGCTCACTTTAAAAGGGGGCCCAGATATGCCCCGCGCCGTTTCACGTTTGGCTCTTGGACGAGGAGGTCCCCGTGATATGGCAACGATTCAACGCGGCTTTGAAATCATTCGTGAAATTCATCAGCTTCTTAATAATGAGCTCCCGCCTCAAGAAATAAGTGATATACAACAGGTGTTTTCAAATCTACCCGTTGCTTTACATTGCCATTTAGACCAAGCATTGGCTGATGATCTCCCACTGCTTAAACGTGATGGTGGTTTTATTCGTTCCAATTATCATCAAGAACTCGATGAAATGCGTGCTTTACGTGATGAATCACGCCGTGTCATTGCTGAACTTCAAGCGCAATATGCCCAAGAAACAGAAATTAAGACGCTTAAAATAAAGCATAATAATATTCTAGGCTATTTCATTGAAGTCACCAGTACACAAGCATCTTCCCTTACAAATAACCCACAAGCTAAAGCACGCTTTATTCACCGGCAAACAATGGCAAATGCTATGCGCTTTACAACAACAGAGCTTGCTGATCTTGAAAGTCGTATTGCCCATGCTGCCAACCACGCCTTGACACTTGAACTAGAGATATTTGATACGCTTGTTCAGGAAATTACCGAACAAGTTGATTTTATTCGTAAAGCCGCTGAAGCACTTGCTATTTTAGATGTTTCTGTCGCTTTAGCACATCTTGCTGAAGAACAAGGATATTGCCGCCCTAAAATTGATCATTCACTGACCTTCCATATCACCGCAGGACGCCATCCAGTTGTTGAGCAAGCACTCCGCAAACAAGCAGCAGAACCCTTTGTTGCCAATAATTGTGATCTCTCTGCGCAAAAAAATCAGCAATATGCAGCAATCTGGCTTTTGACAGGACCTAATATGGGAGGAAAATCAACCTTTTTACGGCAGAACGCTCTTATAGCTATTATGGCGCAAATGGGATCCTTTGTTCCAGCAACCTCAGCACATATTGGCGTCGTTGATCGCCTCTTTAGTCGTGTTGGTGCTTCTGATGATCTTGCGCGGGGACGCTCAACCTTTATGATGGAAATGGTTGAAACGGCAACGATTCTCAATCATGCAAGTCACCATTCTCTTGTTATTCTCGATGAAATAGGACGTGGAACATCAACCTTTGATGGACTTTCTATTGCTTGGGCTGCTGTTGAATATCTCCATGAAGTTAATCACTGTCGTGCTATTCTCGCTACCCATTTTCATGAAATGACAGCACTGACCGAAAAACTTGATAGACTGCACAATGTAACCATGAAAGTTAAAAATTGGAATGGTGATGTGGTTTTTCTTCATGAAGTCACACCAGGAGCCGCTGACCGATCCTATGGTGTACAAGTCGCAAAACTTGCTGGGCTTCCTTCAGCCGTTATTACACGAGCAACAGATGTCCTCCATCAATTAGAACAAGGTGAAATGGCTGGAAAAGGACATAAACTCATTGATGATTTACCACTCTTTTCTCTTAAAACAACCTCTCCCCTTAACGAAGAAAGAAACAAACATGATGTACTTCACGAAGCTTTAGAAAATATTCATCCCGATGAGCTTTCCCCTAAACAAGCTTTAGAAACAATTTATCATCTCAAACAACTTGAAAAAAATAACCCCCTATAAAAATAGATATTCTCTTTTATTAAAAAACTTTCTTAATAGCAAATTAAAGTACCCTTTTTGATATGTTTTAGCATAAAGTAGTTGTTTACTGTATCCTCATCACTTTTCTGCGCAACATATTTTGATAAGCATAGAGAGAAAAACCCTGTGCATTTTCATATTTTCTTAGATTAAGATTAGCTCTTATACAAAAAATTAATTAACATCGATTCTTTTTACAAAACAGTCCTTTTTTGCAAAGATTGTTATGAAATTTTCTCTCCCCTATGAATAAATAGATTTAATGAATCATACTTTTTTTACAATCAATATTATTATTATCATAGCAACAGCTTTGGTTTAAAGCTGTCTGTGTTGGAATGCCACCCAATTTTGCATAATAAATTCATAGATAATGGATCGTAGATTTTGTTGACATTTTAAACGATAAAGAACTCTTTTACTGTTTTTACATACGTCGTATGAATAAACCCTACTGCTTTTGATTTTCCTAAAAAGCCTTTGAGCTCCTTCCCGCATCTCAAAAATGGAAATTCTCACTTAAATCTGGGCTGTTTTCAGACCAGATTCTAGAAGTTCTTCCTTGAATTTCAGTCATATGATTCACTAAAACTAAAGAATTGACAAGCTTCTTTTAAGAATATTCCCACACACTAAAAAATACTTAATATTGAAGGCCGTTTTATATCACAGCCCTCAATAAGAGTGTTTTACGACATAACATGATAATATCACCAATACAGTAAATATCTTTCCTAAATACGCGTAAAAAGAGGTCGCAATCTCCTACAAAACTTAGAAGATAATATGAAAAATCATCAATCCCCTTCTTCACCTATCTTATATAGCTAGTTGCTAAAACAAAAAATCTGCAATAAGCTTTTAAATCATATTTATGTTTTTTAATCACATTCACGATGACTCAAAATATTATGATAAGTTCGTAAACTTATAGAATAATCTGCTTAGAATATCGTGCAAAAAATCAAAGCATACTTTCTCTTTAACTTTTCTTATAAGGACGCATCCTTCATCTCATCAAATATTACGAACAGCACCTTTTGCAGCAGAGGTTGTCATCGCAGCATAAGCTTTGAGAGCCTTTGAAACTTTGCGCTGACGCCTCTCAACTGGTTGCCAAGCATCTTTTCCTTTCGCTTCCATCTTGGCACGACGCTGTTTCATCTCAACATCATCAACCAACATATGAATGCTACGGTTTGGAATGTCAATTTCTATGATATCCCCTTCTTCCACCAACGCAATTTCTCCTCCTTCAGCTGCTTCTGGTGAAATATGGCCTATCGAAAGCCCTGAGCTTCCCCCTGAAAAACGTCCATCCGTAATAAGTGCACAAACTTTGCCCAATCCTTTAGATTTGAGATAACTCGTTGGATAAAGCATTTCTTGCATTCCAGGTCCCCCACGCGGTCCTTCATAACGGATTAAAACAATTTCACCTGTTTTAATTTTATCATTTAAGATCGCTGAAACAGCTGAATCTTGACTTTCAAAAATTCTTGCTGGACCTTTAAAGGTCAAAATTGATTGATCAACGCCTGCTGTTTTTACAATACAGCCATCTTTAGCAAGATTTCCATAAAGAACTGCCAATCCTCCATCTTGTGAATACGCATGCTCTCTATCGCGAATCACACCTTTTTCACGATCAAAATCAAGAGTCTCATAGCGACAAGATTGACTAAAAGCTATCTGTGTCGGAATACCCCCTGGAGCGGCACGATAAAATGCATAAACTGTTGATTCTTTAGTTTGTTTTATATCCCAATGATCAAGAGCTTCTTTCATGGTTTTTGCGTGAACCGTATAAGTTGATGTATCAATGAGTCCAGCCGCATCTAGCTCGCCTAAAAGCCCCATAATACCACCTGCGCGATGAACATCTTCCATATGGACATTCGCAACAGCAGGAGCAACCTTGCATAAAACTGGAACACGACGTGAAAGGTGGTCAATATCCGTCATGGTAAAATCCACCTCACCTTCTTGTGCCGCTGCTAAAAGATGCAGTACCGTATTGGTTGACCCCCCCATGGCAATATCAACAGTCATGGCATTTTCAAAAGCCCTGCGTGAAGCAATAGAGCGTGGCAAAATCGTTTCATCATCTTTTTCATAATAACGCTTGGCCAATGCAACAATCTGCCTTCCAGCTTCTTCAAAAAGCATCCGTCGATCTGCATGTGTTGCGAGCACTGATCCATTTCCAGGAAGCGAAAGCCCCAAAGCTTCTGTTAAGCAATTCATGGAATTAGCCGTAAACATTCCTGAACAAGACCCACATGTAGGACAAGCAGCACGTTCCATTTCAGCAACTTCTTCTTCTGAATTCTGTTCTGAAGCGGCGGCAACCATGGCATCAACCAAATCAACCCTTAAATCTTGATCTTTCCATTTAATCTTACCGGCTTCCATAGGCCCGCCTGAAACAAAGATTGTTGGAATATTCAATCGTAAAGCAGCCATTAACATTCCAGGTGTAATTTTGTCACAATTAGAAATACAAACAAGAGCATCCGCACAATGGGCATTGACCATATACTCTACAGAATCAGCAATAATTTCACGTGAGGGCAGAGAATAAAGCATTCCATCGTGACCCATCGCAATTCCATCATCTACAGCAATGGTGTTAAACTCTTTTGCAACACCACCAGCAATGGCTATCTGTTGTGCAACCAATTGTCCAAGATCTTTTAAATGAACATGCCCTGGTACAAATTGTGTAAAAGAATTCGCAATCGCAATAATGGGTTTACCAAAATCCGCATCTTTCATCCCTGTTGCACGCCAAAGACCGCGAGCTCCTGCCATATTACGCCCGTGTGTTGATATTCTTGAACGGTAAGAAGGCATTATTTTTTCCCCTCAAATAATTCCATTTCGCTTGTTGTGCTGTAACTTCACCATAAAACAAAAGCTTTAATATTCAAAAAAAATACCTTGTCCTGAAGCATTCGAAGCACAAAATTAAAGGCCTTACATAAACTTTCTCATAAAGTCATAAAGCTTTTATTTTGCTATTACCTGATAATCAATATCTAATCACAGAATAACTACACGTTTGAGACAAATTCAAAATGATTCAGTGCAGAACAAACTATTCTAGATTTTTATATGTAAGATTTAGTGCGTATATTACATCAATCTGTTTGCGTAATTTCTGGAAGAAGAGGACAGCCTAATTGGTAAAGAATATGAAAGCATAATGGTATAAAAACCTACCATCTCCTTACACTCTAAGCTTTACACCTTTCAAAAGCATCCATAGCGATATCTTAAATAATGATAATTCTCTCATGCTTTTGTTTTTCACATTCTTCAATGAAGTCAAGATCTTCACGCAAATAGAGTGCTCCAGTGGAATGAACTTTTCCTACCAATTCACGCATTCATTTTAAAGAAGTATCTCTTAATATGCTCTAGCCCATTTCACCACCAAGCCCATGAATGGTATAATATCCCCATAAATAAATAAAACTTATAGAGCACCACCACCTTTACATTTATGTAAAGAAAAATTTGGTAAAATCGTACATTTTACTCATCCAATGTTGTAAAAGTCATTGACAATTAAGATAATTCATAAAGGGAATATTCTTTCCTTCAAGTATTTTTTACCTACACGCCAACTCTACTTATGATGGGAAAACAAGTAATTTTAATTGATCAATACGAGAATACCTTAAATGAGGGAATCTCATAATTTTCAGGCTCTTTATTCCAGTTACAAAAAATTAATGATGAATAGTCATCAATCTTTTATTTTAGTGATAACGCCACATTGCAGAAAAATGCCAATCCTTCTAAGCTCCACACAATACTAAAACACCGCGGCCCTCACCAATAAAAGAAGGAAAAATCTAACAATACCGCTAAACAGCACAACACCCTTTAACTGAGAAAAAACGGATAGAATTTATAAATAGATCCATTTTTTCTCGTAAAGCGCAATCTAGTGTAGAGTAACAATCTGGAGTTCATGCTCATTGGCTCCAGCAAGAGCAATAGAGCGTTCATCGGATAAAATGATAGGATAACCTGTTTCACCAAAAAGCGCCCATATGGTAATGCCTGGAGTCATAGGTGGAAGATCTGGAAAGTTTTTAGCCAGATCATCTGTACAAACCTTTTTTAAATAAGCAATCTGTCCCGCATCAGAGTAGGACGTGTTCTGAAATGATAAGCTTTGTTTATGTTCTCCCATTTCACTATTCCTTTACGCCTTAACTTTTATGACTCACTACAACTGACTTTAATTGGAATCTGTTTTATTTCTTTTTTTAATTTTGGTTGATACAGATTAATTGATAAAAGACCATTTTTCAACTCTGCATTTGTAACATTCATCCCTTCCGCAAGAACAAAGATCCGCTGGAATTGCCGCGCGGCTATACCGCGATATAAATATTGGTGATTTTGATTGTCTGTTTGTTTACCATGAATAACCAATTGATTATCATCGAGCAAAATATTAAGATGATTAATCTTAAATCCAGCAACAGCTAAAGTTATCCGGATATGATTTGCATCATCGTTTTTATGTAAACGCTCAATATTATAGGCTGGGTAAGCCTCATCACCTTTACCGATACGTTGTAATATTTTTTCTACAGTTTCAAATCCTAAAAGGAAAGGATTAGAGAAAGGTGTCACATGTGTCATTCATGAGTATCCTCTTTAAAGCGGCTTTACTTGACAAAACTCTATATAAAGTGTTCGCTGCATTCTTCTCATATAGCGAGCGCGAATGATAACTTCAAGAGAGAAGATTAAGAGAGCTTAATGTCTCAAAGTAACATAAAAATACCTCGAAATACCATAAATTTGTCAAAGGTGCGAAATTTATCTGGTATATTATATAATGAAAATGAAATTGCAGAAATATTTCGCCGTTTTTCTGTGCAACGCCCAACACCTAAAAGTGATCTTAACTATATAAATACTTTTACACTGTTGATTGCCGTTGTTCTTTCAGCTCAAGCGACAGATGTAAGCGTTAATAAAGCGACAAAAGAACTCTTTCACCTTGCTGATCAACCAGAAAAAATGGTTGCATTAGGAGAAGAAGGAATAGCACGCCATATCCGTTCAATTGGTCTTTGGCGTGCAAAAGCACGTAATGTTTATGCACTTTGCAACTGTTTAATGGAGCAATATGGTGGTCAAGTCCCTGATACGCGTGAAGCACTTATGTCGCTTCCAGGCGTAGGACGTAAAACAGCGAATGTCGTTTTGAATGTTGCTTTTGGCCAGCCTACATTGGCGGTCGATACACATATTTTTCGCTTAAGCAATCGCCTTGGTTTGGCACCCGGCAAAACACCAGAGATTGTTGAGAAAAAATTATTAAAAATTATACCGATTCATTATCTTCGTCATGCGCATCATTGGCTGATTTTGCATGGGCGTTATGTCTGCCAAGCACGTAAAGCACAATGTAGGCAATGCATTATTGCTGATTTATGTAAAGCTGCAAGCAAAACAAATGCTATTCCAGCACCTTTGGTTGAAATTCAAGGTAATGGAGCGCCGATTTTTTTGTAATACACTCTTGCTATTTTGTGTATACTAGCTTATGAAAGCGTCTCTGGAGAACCGCCCGGCAGGGCATGCCGTGGCTGTTTAAATGCTTATTCAAGTGTTGGTCCACTTGAGTGAATAAAATGTTCGGTTGAATTATTAATGTATGGAGTAGCAAAATGCCCAAGATGAAGACCAAATCATCCGCTAAAAAGCGGTTTAAAATCACTGCGTCAGGCAAAATTAAAGTAGCAGCCGCCGGTAAGCGCCATGGTATGATTAAGCGTTCGAATAAATTTATTCGTGATGCACGTGGAACGATGGTTTTGAGTGAGCCAGATGCCAAGAAAGTTATTCAGTATTATTTGCCGAATGGTTCTTAAACCTTACGCTTTTGATTTTTAGGAGAGTATTACATGGCACGTGTAAAAAGAGGTGTGACAGCCCACGCTAAACACAAAAAAGTTTTGAAACAGGCTGAAGGTTTTTACGGTCGTCGTAAAAATACTATTCGTGCTGCTAAGGCAGCAGTTGATCGTTCAAAGCAATATGCTTATCGTGATCGCAAAAATAGAAAGCGTACTTTCCGCGCTTTGTGGATTCAGAGAATTAATGCGGCTGCTCGTGCAGAAGGTTTAACGTATGGACGTTTTATTGATGGCTTATCAAAAGCTGGTATTGAAGTTGATCGTAAAGTTCTTTCAGATATAGCAATCTATGAGGCAGAAGCATTCTCTGCTTTAGTCGCTTCGGCAAAAAAAGCTTTAGAATATTTAAAAGATACAACACCTAATGCTTTTGAAAGCGCTGTCAAGTAAGCCAGTCGTGTTCTCTTAAAGCATTTATTTATTCGAGGTCCCGTGCTGGCTATTGCGAGTGCGGGTTTTTTTTATTAAAAAATAGGCAAAAATATGAACGATATTGAGCGTCTGGAACAAGAAATTTGTTTAGCCTTAGAAGCTGCAGGTGATGAACAGGCCCTTGAAGCAGTGCGTATTGCAGCATTGGGTAAAAAAGGGAGTATCTCTGAAAAATTAAAAGCATTAGGAAAGATGGAGGCGAGCGAGCGCCAAAAAGTTGGACCCGTTCTTAATGGATTAAAAAATCGCATTTTAGAATTATGGACGCAAAAGCGTGATCTTTTGAAAAGACAAGCAATGAATGCCCGTCTTTCTCGTGAAACGGTTGATATTACCTTGCCTGTTCGCTCTTCGCCTATGGAACGGGGACGTATTCATCCTATTTCACAAGTAATTGAAGAAATTATCGCCATTTATACAAAATTGGGTTTTTCACTTGCAGAAGGACCAGATATTGAAACAGATTATTATAATTTTACGGCATTGAATTTTCCTGAAGGTCATCCAGCACGTGAAATGCATGATACTTTCTTTTTTGATGTTGATAAAACAGGGGAGCGGAAATTATTACGCACCCATACCTCACCTGTACAAATTCGCACACTGGAAAAGCAGAAGGCTCCGATACGTATCATTATTCCTGGGAAAACCTATCGTATGGATTCAGATGCAACGCATTCCCCTATGTTTCATCAGGTAGAAGGTCTTGTTATTGATAAAACCTCTACCATTGCCCATATGATGTGGCTTCATGAGACTTTTTGTAAAGAATTTTTTGAAGTTTCTTCAGTAAAAATGCGTTTTCGTCCCTCTTTTTTCCCTTTTACCGAACCATCTATGGAAGTGGATATTCAGTGTGATCGTTCTGGTTCAGAAGTAAAGTTTGGCGAAGGGCAGGATTGGTTGGAAATTTTAGGCTGTGGGATGGTGCATCCTCATGTGTTGAAAAATGTTGGTTTAGATCCCGATGAATATCAAGGTTTTGCATGGGGAATGGGCATTGATCGTATTGCCATGTTGAAATATGGCATGCCTGATTTACGCGCTTTTTTTGATGCTGATCTGCGTTGGCTAGACCATTATGGCTTTCGTTGCTTTGATATGCCTGCTTTTTTTCCTAATAGAAATGTGTGATCTTATCAGAAGCTTTCATGTGAGGTTTTAAAATGAAATTTACTTTGTCGTGGTTAAAAGATCACTTAGAAACAGATGCATCTTTAGATAAAATTTGTGAAAAATTAACAGCTATAGGCCTTGAGGTTGACCATGTTGATGATCGTTCTTCTTTAAAAGGTTTTATGATTGCGAAAGTTTTAACAGCAGATAAACACCCAGATGCAGATAAACTCCAGATTTTATCCGTGGATACAGGCTCTGATACACCTGTTCAAGTTATCTGTGGAGCACCAAATGCACGTGCAGGCCTTGTCGGAGTTCTTGCATTACCAGGCACTTATGTTCCAGGACTCGATGTCACATTATCCGTAGGAAAAATCCGTGGTGTTGAAAGTTTTGGGATGATGTGTTCATGGGCAGAGCTTGAATTATCCAATGAGCACGATGGCATTATCGAACTTCCAGAAAATGCACCTATTGGGGAATCCTTTGCGGTTTACAGCGGTTTAGATGATCCAATTATTGATATTGGTTTGACTCCAAATCGTTCTGATTGCACAGGTGTTCGCGGTATTGCCCGTGATCTTGCTGCTGCTGGAATAGGAAAATTAAAAGAATTATCCTTACCACAATTCAAAGCGCGTTTTGAGACACCACTTGATGTTTCGTTAGATTTTTCGCAAAGCACATCCTTATGTTTAGGTTTTGCTTGGCGTGAAGTGCGCAATGTTCAAAATGGTCCATCACCGCAATGGATGCAACAGCGTTTAAGTACAATTGGTCTAAGACCGATTAATGCGCTGGTTGATATGACCAATTATATTAGTTTTGATCTTGGTCGTCCACTCCATGTTTTTGATGCTGATAAAATTAAAGGAAATTTGTATGTGCGTTGTGCTCGTGCAGGGGAAAAACTTCAAGCACTGAACGGAAAAATCTATCATTTGAGCGTTCAGGATTGTATTATTGCCGATGAAGAAGGTGTTATTTCCATTGCTGGTATCATGGGTGGTGAGAGAACAAGCTGTGATGAGACGACGCGGCGCGTTATTATTGAATCGGCGCTTTGGGATGCGCAAAGCATCGCACAAACAGGGCGAACATTAGGTCTTATCAGTGATGCACGTTATCGGTTTGAACGGGGTGTTGATCCGGCTTTTACGGAAACAGGGCTTGAAATTGCAACAGAACTCACCTTACGCCTTTGTGGTGGTGAAATATCCAAGGCAAAAATTGTTGGCTATCAGCAACAAGAAACCAAACAGATCGCTTTTCCTTTTTCTGAGATTAAACGTTTAACACATTTGGAAATAGAGCCTGAAAAAGTCATCTCTATTTTAACGAAACTTGGATTTCGCATTGTGGGAAAAGGAGATGTCATTACAGTAAAAGTACCATCATGGCGTCCTGATATTATGGGTAAAGCCGATTTGGTAGAAGAAGTCATGAGGATTTATGGGTTAGATAAAATTAAACCTATTCCTTTGGAAAATTTCGCAAAAGATAAAGATCAAGTCTTAACATGCGTACAAATTCGTTCACGCGCTAGCCGTTTGGCTTTAGCACATCGTGGTATGAAAGAAGCCGTAACGTGGTCTTTTATCTCTGAAAATCAAGCTCTTGCTTTTGGGGGAGGTCAAGCACAGCTTAAACAGCTTAAATTGATCAATCCTATTGCCGCTGATATGTCAGTGATGCGTCCTTCTCTTTTACCTGGTTTGCTTATGGCGGCACAGAGAAATGCTGATCGTGGTTTTTCTGATCTTGCTTTGTTTGAAGTTTCCAGCATTTATGAAGGTGATACCCCTGATAAACAAAAACGTGTTGTAAGTGGGATTCGTCGTGGCACAGAGAAATTTGAAGGTGCTGGGCGTTTTTGGAATGAAAATGCAACAGCTGTTGATGTTTTTGATGCCAAAGCAGATGCTTTAGCCATTTTAGAAGCATGTGATATAGATGTTGGGAAAGTACAAATTGAAGTTGGAGCCCCTGATTGGTATCACCCAGGTCGTTCAGGTGTCGTAAAACTTGGTTCAAAAATTATTCTTGGTTTTTTTGGTGTTCTTCATCCAGCGACCTTAGAAAAATTAGATATCAGTGGTCCTTTATGCGGTTTTGAAATTTTTCTTGATCAAATTCCAGAACCAAAGAAAAAAACAACGAAAAGCCGTCCTCCTTTGAAATTATCGCCGTTTCAAATGGTGCGGCGTGATTTTGCATTTATTGTTGACAAGAAAGTTGCTTCTTCTCTTATTGTTCGTGCTGCTCAAGGAGCTGATAAAAAACTTATTCATTCCGTCCAGGTTTTTGATCTTTTTGAAGAGCAAAGCCTTGGTGAAGATAAAAAATCTGTTGCCATTGAGATTGTTATTCAACCGATTGAACGCACTTTGACAGATAAAGACCTAGAAGAAATTGCTGCAAAAGTAATAGAAAAAGTCACTAAAATGACAGGCGCTTATCTTCGTCATTGACTATTTTCAAATGATTTTTATAAAGACAGGAGTACGAATGCTCCTTTATTTTTTAAAGGTTCGAATTCTATGGAGTTTTTGAAAAAGAGTTTTACGACAATCTATCCACTGATAATTTTTGTCTTAAATAAGAATCCCCAATATTATGAGGCTTATCATTTCAAATCCTCTTTGAATGAATCAAAATCATTTATTCTCCTACCTTAAAGTGGAGAAGTTGTTTAGAAACCATAAATAAAGAAAATAATGATACCGCATTTTGTAAAATCAATGATGAAGCTCATCCCTTTGGGACCTATATCTTTCAGTTCAAGCCCATGAAATGGATATAAGGGGTTGTGTAAAAAAAGTCGCATAAATAACATAATAAGTCTCTGTTTTGAGCGTTTTATTTTTTTTATGAGAGATGTATATCTCATTAGAAAATGAGAGTAAAAACATGGGACAATAGGCATTCTATGAATTAAAAAGTATTTCTTGAGATTCTTTATAAAATCGCAAAAACTGCATAACGTCTGTAAATAACTTGACTAACCTGATCTACTAGAACCACCAATAATAGACTAAAACCCTTTGAATTTTTAAAATTCATTTAATATAAAGCTGAATTAAAAAGGAAGATCATCGGAAGATGTTTTTTTACTTTATATCTTGGTATTCTCTTCTAAAAAAGCTGCGCTTCATTTCAGAGATAGACCAAACAGATATACGTAGTATTTTTTCAAATGTGCGCTTTTTAAGAAACATATTTCAATGCTTCTAAGTCTATTTTACGACAGCATCTGTGAATAGTGTAATTAAAGTTTATTACGCTTCATTCTCTTTATGCTTAATAAAAAGCAAATTGGCTCCATCATACTTTCTCTTTTCTAGCTTCCATATAATCGACTAAACCTTGTATTGGCGAGAGACCATAAAAAGGATTTTCATTCCTTTTTATCGTTTTTGTTCACAGACTTATTCTGTTTGTAATGATCAAGTAAAAGATAGTCATTGCGTCATAATAAGAAAGTTTAAAATGATAAGCCCCTATGATATTTGGATCATTAACTCAATAAAACGATACGTTATCCTTATAAATTAATATATTATCATTGAAATAAGCTGTTGATTCAGTTGTAACAGAAAAGTCACAGGCTTTATGAAATAAAAAGTGCCATAAAACACAAGCTTACCAGCAACGAATGAGAAAGATATCTCAGCTTTTTATCAAATGCTTTGCAAAACGACAAAACAATTTTTTTAATTATTCGCTTTTTTCAAGGTGAATTTTCAAGAAAAGAAAAATTTTTTTAAAGGACTTGAAAAGTTAATTTTTGTAAAAATCCTTCATTGCAAATGTAAAAGATAACTGTTATTCCTAAATGATAATGCAAATCATTCGCAATAAAACAAAGAGAAAATTAATGAATATAAAAAAAATTTCTACTCTCATTCTGGTAAGCTTTATTTTTCTTACTCCCAATTTAGCGGTATGTGCTGGTAAATTTAAGGCTGTTACCACATTCACTATTATTGCCGATATGGCGCGAAATGTAGCAGGTGATGTGGCTGATGTTGAATCAATCACAAAACCAGGTGCTGAAATTCATGAATATCAACCCACCCCTCGTGATCTTATGCGTGCGCAAGGTGCAAATCTTATCCTATGGAATGGGTTAGAATTGGAGCTTTGGTTTGAAAAGTTTTTTCAAAATATCAAGGATGTTCCAAGTGTGGTCGTTTCAAAAGGTGTTGTACCCATTAAAATTGGTGAAGGTCCCTTTAGCGGTAAACCCAATCCTCATGCTTGGATGTCACCCACTTCTGCTCTGATCTACGTTGATAATATTCGCGACGCTTTTGTAAAGTATGATCCTGAGAATGCTGCTATTTATAAAGAAAATGCTGAGATTTATAAACAAAAAATTCGCGCCACCATTGATCCCATTAGAGCTGAATTGGCAGAAGTTCCTCAAGATAAGCGTTGGCTTGTCACCAGTGAGGGGGCATTTAGCTATTTAGCACGTGATTTTGATCTAAAAGAACTTTATTTATGGCCCATTAACGCTGATCAGCAAGGAACACCACAGCAGGTTAAGCATGTTATTGATATGGTCCGTAAATATAATATCCATGCTGTTTTTTCTGAAAGCACTATTTCTCCAGCACCTGCTAAGCAAGTCGTAAGAGAAACAGGGGCTAAATACGGTGGTGTTCTCTATGTTGATTCTCTAAGTGAGAAAAATGGTGAAGTCCCCACTTATATTGATTTATTACGTGTTACGAGTGGGCGTATTAGCAATGCCTTATTAGAGGGAGTAAAAAAACAATGACGGAATGTGGAATATTTGCCCAAGGGGTAACGGTAACTTACCGTAATGGACATACAGCTTTACGCGAAGTGAATTTTGAAAGTCCAAAGGGATCTATTACAGCATTGGTTGGCGTTAATGGATCAGGTAAATCAACATTATTTAAAGCAATTATGGGGTTTGTAAGTCCTTCAAAGGGGAAAATTCGCATGTTTGATTTGCCCGTTGATGTCGCTTTGAAAAAAAATCTTATTGCTTATGTTCCTCAAAGTGAAGATGTGGATTGGAATTTTCCTGTTCTGGTTGAAGATGTTGTCTTGATGGGGCGGTATGGTCATATGAATTTCTTTCGCTATGCCAGCGCACGAGATTATGAAGCTGTTCGTGTTGCCTTGGAGCGCGTAGATATGTTGCCTTTTGCCAAGCGCCAGATTGGAGAACTTTCTGGTGGACAGAAAAAGCGTGTTTTTCTAGCGCGCGCTTTAGCACAGAAAGCAAAAGCTATTTTATTAGATGAACCGTTTACAGGGGTTGATGTTACAACAGAAGATAAAATCGTTGCTTTGTTACAAGATCTTCGTAAAGAAGGAGCAGTAATCTTAGTTTCTACCCATAATTTAGGCTCTGTTCCGGAATTTTGTGATCATACGGTTTTAATAAAAGGGACTGTTTTAGCTTCTGGGTTAACAGAAAAAATCTTCACAAAGGAAAATCTGGAGAAAACTTTTGGAGGATCTTTGCACCACCATATTTTTGATCTTCAAAACACTAAAAAAAATAATGTTTTCATGGGAAGAAAACAATCTACAGTTTGTGAAAATATTGAAAAAGTGGAGCACGTTGCATGATTTCTTTTTTGCTTGAGCCACTGAGCTATCAATATATGATAAATGCAATGTGGGTTTCTGGATTAGTGGGGTGTGTTTGTGCCTTCCTTTCAGCTTTTTTGATGTTAAAAGGTTGGTCATTAATTGGTGATGCACTATCCCATTCGATTGTTCCTGGTGTCGCAGGGGCTTACCTTTTAGGGTTACCATTTTCACTTGGCGCTTTTTTTTCTGGTGGTCTTGCTGCAGCAGCGATGCTGTTTTTTAATCAGCGGACAAAACTGAAAGAAGATACCATTATTGGTCTCATTTTTTCTTCCTTTTTTGCTTTTGGATTATTTCTCAAATCATTAAAACCAATGGCTGTTAATATTGATACGATTGTTTTAGGAAATATTTTAGCAGTCAGTTCATCAGATATTATACAATTGGCTTTTATTGGTTTTTTCTCTTTATTTCTATTGCTTTTAAAATGGAAAGATCTCCTTGTTTCTTTATTTGATGAAACACATGCACGTGCCATTGGATTGAACGTAAAGTTTTTAAAGATTCTCTTTTTTACACTGCTTGCTGCTTGTACGGTTGCTGCTATGCAAACAGTTGGAGCATTTTTGGTCATTTGCCTTGTGGTAACACCTGGGGCAACAGCTTATCTTTTAAGTGATCGTTTTACGAATATCTTGATTATTGCAGTTATAATTGGGACATTCACAAGCATATTAGGTGTTTATGTGAGTTACTTTTTAAATGCACAAACGGGTGGTGTTGTTGTGCTTTTCCAAGCATTTTTGTTTATGTTAGCTTTTATTTTTGCTCCTAAACACGGGTATATTGCTGCACGTTTACGGATCAATGCAGCCAAAAAAGGGATGATATTGTCATGATTGATCAATTACTACTTCCTTTTCAATTTTCTTTTATGCTGAAAGGCATGCTTATTGTTATGATCCTTTCTATTCCAATGGCGATGCTTTCTTGTTTTCTTATTTTGAAAGGATGGGCACTATTAGGAGATGCCATTTCCCATGCCGTTTTTCCTGGTGTTGTTGTTGGTTATATGACAACGCCGTGGGTGATAGCATTTTTGACTTCTTTACCATTTGCTTGGTTCCAGCATATGCGTCCAGAGAATATTACAATGACTTTGATTACGTGCGGTGCTTTTGTTGCGGGTATGGTTTGTGCGCTTACAACAGGTTTTTTAGGAAGCAATAGTCGTATCAAACAGGATACAGTGATGGGTGTTGTTTTTTCATCGATGTTTGGTTTAGGACTTGTTTTGGCAACATCTATCTATAGTAGCCTAGATTTAAATCATATTCTATTTGGTAACCTGTTGGGCGTTAATTGGCTTGATATTACACAGACAGCAATCATTTCTACCATTGTTACTTTTATTTTAGGAGCAAAATGGCGCGATTTTATGCTGTATATTTTTGATTCAGTACAAGGTCGTGCGATGGGATTGCGAATATCATTACTTCACTATACTCTCTTAACAATGATTTCTCTCACGATTGTCGCGGCTTTGAAAGCTGTTGGAATTGTGCTTGTTATTTCTTTACTCATAGCACCAGGAGCAATTGCTTATCTTGTCACAAAACGGTTTTCTTTTATGTTAATGATTGCGATACTTGTTGCAGCTCTTTCTGGTTTTTTAGGGATTTATCTCAGCTTATTTATCGGCTCTGATTCTGCTTCCACAATTGTTTTGATCTTAACGTTGGTTTTTATTGCTATTTTTATGATGATTTTCGTTCGTCGAAACACAGTTCAAGAAACTTGACTGTGATAAAATTTATGCATATCAGCCATGCATTTTTATACATTGTTTCTCATGTTTATTTTAATTAGAGGTTGAATCGCTAGGTTATTTTTCCTCCTAATGTCTAGCAAATGAATGCAGTACGTTTTCTCCTCCCCCCAACACTGCATTCTTAATTAAGAGGCTGCATTGATTTATTCTGCAGCCTTTTTATTTTTTACTTTTCTAAAATCTCTTCTTATTTCTTGAAACCATTTAAAATAATTATCATATTGCAAAGCGATTTAGTATCCTGAAGGAACTTAATGACAGTAAAGACACTTACACATAGAAATGGTGGAGAGGGGAAATAGTAAAGAGGGATTATTCACTCAAAGATATAAACAATGAAACAGATACAATTTTTTGTGTAAAGTTTTACGTGGAGGAAAGTAATACGAGAGAATGAAGAAATATTTCAAGATATCACACCCTTTACGTCTCTGCTATTATATAGCAGGTTGGATAATGGTTATATTAGGCATTATCGGTGTGGTATTACCTATTATGCCAACGGTACCTTTTTTGTTGGTTGCCTCATGGTGTTTTACGCGTTCTTCTCCACATTTTCATCAGTGGTTGAATAATCATCGTATTTTTGGTCCCCCTCTTAAACGATGGGAAGAAAGAAGAGCTATTTCTCCATTTGTTAAAATTTTTGCCGTGATGAGTATGACAGGAGGGGGATTATCCTTTTTCGTAATGGTACACCCTCCTTTATGGATTTCTTTACTCGTTGCCGTTATATTATTGTTGATTGCTATTTATCTTGTAACACGTCCATCTTCGTAATGATAGAAAAGGCTTTATGAGATGCTCTTTTGATTTATTTGTTAAAACAAGTAAAAGAGACTTTTCCTTCAAGTTTTACATATAACCTCTCTGTATTCAAAATGCATATGCAATAACAAGATTTTTAAAAGCAATTGATTAATACTATGTTTGTGAAATAATTTTTCTGAGCAAAGAAAATTATGTACAACCCCCTTAGAGTTCATAAAAAGTTGCTTGGTAAACAATGATAAATTATATTCATTAAGAGGCTTTATTTTGTAAAGCATGTAAGCTTCTTTCGCTAAACTTCCTTGGCAGATTAAATTAAGTGCATCGTGCATATTTTTAAGTTTTTCTTATTGCGCCTTGTACAAGTAAAACACCTTTGTGAAAAGCCAAGTGGAATCTGCTTAACAAAAAGCCAAACGATTTACAAACCTTCAAAGGGTTAAGAGCCCTTTTTCTCAGGGTAGGAAAAAGATTAGCTTTATAAACAATATGATGAATCAATATATCCGTTTAAGAGCCGAAAACTACATCTTTATAGGTCCAGAAAAGCGCTTTTTATCACCAAAAAAATTGAGATAACGTTGTACTTCTTTTGAATCACCAATCGTTTTTTCAGGATTATCTGAAAGTTTTACAGCTAGTCGACCATTGGCATGGGTTACCTTACAAACAAGGGAAAGAGCATCAAGGGTTGCGATTTCTTGAGGAGCACAGCCTGTAAAGTCATTGGTAAGATCAGTACCCCATCCAAAACTCATGCGCACTTTTCCCTGGAAATGGTGATAGGTTTTTTCAATTGTATCGACATCAAGTGCATCAGAAAAAATTAAGAGTTTTTCGCGTGGATCTTTCCCTTTTTCTTTCCACCATTGAATAATACGTTCTCCACCTTCAATAGGAGGTGCACTATCCGGTCTAAAACCTGTCCAATCTGCTACCCAATCTGGGGCATCGCATAAAAATGCTTCTGTACCAAAGGTATCAGGCAAAACAATGAGAAGATTTCCACCGTAATAACGGTTCCAATCTTGTAAGACTTGATAGGGTGCTCTGCGTAAATCATCATCATTGTTGGCAAGAGCAGCAATAACCATGGGCAATTCATGGGCATTAGTTCCAAGTGCTTCTAAATCTGTATCCATAGCCAGAAGGACATTGGAAGTTCCGGTAAAGGAATTACCAATTCCCTCTTTTAATGCTTCAACACACCAGCGTTGCCATAAAAAAGAATGACGACGCCTTGTACCAAAATCAGATATTTTAATATCAGGTAATTTTTTTAGGCGTTCAACTTTACTCCACATTTTTGCTTTGGCGCGTGCATAAAGTACATCGAGAGCAAAACGATCGAGGTTTTTCATAGCGGCACGTGAACGCAATTCACTGATAATAGCAAGAGCGGGGATTTCCCACATGGAGCTATGAGCCCACGGACCGTGAAAATGAAGGATATATTGGCCATCTTTGCGGGTAAGTTCATATTCTGGGAGTTGAAAGTTTTCAAGCCAATGAAGAAAATCTGGTTCGAAAATTTGTTTACGCCCATAAAATGTATTACCAGCAAGCCAAATCATTTCTTTTTTCGTAAAGCGCAAGCTCAAGGCGTGATCAAGTTGGGCACGCAGCTCACCCTCATCAATATCATCGGCAAGACGTATTGTTTTGCTGCGATTGATGAGAGAGAAGGTAACATTGACATGAGGATAAAGCCCCCAGATCATCTGTACCATAAGAAGCTTATAAAAATCCGTATCGAGCAATGAACGAATAATAGGATCAAGTTTCCAAGTATGGTTGTAAACACGCCTTGCAATATCTGGATGATTCATAACCCTCGTTCTTTCAGTCTCGTAGAATATAAAATGATTGTGCTCCAACAGAATACATATAGAAAAGAGAAAAACTATAACAACTCTAAGGTCTTGAGCAAGAATAAAAAAGCTTTTTATCTTTTCTGTTTTGAGGATTTAAGAACGCATATGATTTCATGTTTTCCTGTTTTTTCCAATTTTATTTCTGCTTGAGTATGAGTATATTTTTTATTATCAACACAAAGCATATTTTCAACTCCCCATTTTACGGTAATGGTATAGACAGCATCATGAAATTTCATTTTTGCTTCATATTCAGACCATGAAGAAGGTAAATGTGGATCTAAGAATAATTGATCATCTTGACGATTAATTCCAAGAATGGCTTGTGTTGCGGCCCGGTAGAACCAGCCTGCCGAACCTGTATACCATGTCCAACCACCTTGCCCACGATATGGTTCAATGGCGTAAATATCTGCGGCCATGACATAAGGTTCAACACGATAAATTTCAGGATTTTGTCCATGAGTAATCGGGTTAATCGCAGAAAATAAAGCATAAGCTTTATCGCTTTCACCCATTTGCGCAAGCGCCAAAATACTCCAAATAGCACCATGCGTATATTGACCACCATTTTCTCGAATACCTGGAGGATAACCTTTAATATAGCCGGGTTCGAGAGTTGTTTTATCAAAAGGTGGCCAGAAAAGACGTATAAGACCGCTTTTTTCATCATACAGCTGTTCAAGCATTGATGCCATTGCTTGTTTTTGTCGCTCAAGCGATGCCATTTGCGAAATAACAGCCCAAGATTGAGCAATGGTATCAATTTTACATTCATCATTTATTTGAGAGCCAAGAGGTGTGCCATCATCAAAATAACCACGTCGATACCAAGCACCATCCCAACCGTTTTCTTCTAAGGATTTTGTTAAACGTTCAAGATATGCACTCCATTTTGCAACACGGGTGTTGTCACTCTGTTTTTTGGCAAGGGGGATAAATGTTTGTAGTGTGGTACCAAGAAACCATCCCAACCACGTGCTTTCACCTTTTCCTTTAATACCTACCAAATTCATGCCATCATTCCAATCTCCGCCTAAAATAAGAGGAAGTCCATGTGGTCCACAGCGTTTGATAGCAAGATCTAAAGCCAAAGCACAATGTTCATAAATTGTGGCGACCTTTAAGGATTGTATGGGCTTAAAATAAGCGTCTTGTTGTTCATTGTTGAGAGTATCTCCTTCAATAAAAGCAATAGGGGTATCAAGAAATATGCTATCACCAGTGGTGTTGACATAAAGCGCTGTGCCATAAGCAAGCCACACAATATCATCAGAAATACGCGTGCGAACACCGGCATTTGTATCAGGCAACCACCAATGTTGTACATCGCCTTCGAGAAATTGATGTGCTGCGGCGTTTAACAATTGTTCACGCGCCAGTTTTGGATTCAATAATAATAAGGACAAGCTGTCTTGTAACTGGTCGCGAAAGCCAAATGCACCACTTGCTTGATAAAAGGCAGCGCGTGCCATCATACGGCAAGCGTAAATTTGATAAGGAAGCCAATGATTGACCATAAGATCAAAAGAGGGGTCAGGTGTTTTAACTTGGAATGGGGAAACAAAATCATCCCATTGCTGTTTTTGTTGTGTGAGCAGAATTTCAAAATCGCTTGCACGCACGTTGTCTAGTAAATTTTCCGCTTCTTGCCTATTTTCAGCACTGCCAAGATAGAAAATGATTTCTTTTGTTTGCCCTGGGTGAAGATCAATATCATAGGAAAATGCTGAACAAGGATCACAGCCTGCTTCAACTGTATTTGAAAGAGCATCTGCGTTACGGATCGCGTGAGGATGTGTCACTGTTCCCGTTAGACCGATAAATTCAGTGCGATCAGTAGTCGTACTTGTTGGTATTTGGGAAGCAGACAAAAATGCCACTTGTTGCGATTTGTCGATGTGGTAGGGATTTTGGATAAAATGTGCACCACGTATAGGATCATAACAGGGGAGTATGAAAGGTGCATATTTTGTACGGACATTACCCAAAACCCATTCAACATAATTATAAAGGCGTAAACTGCGTGTTTTTTTCCCACTATTTTTAAGGGTAAGTCGTGAAAGACGTACAGTTTTTTCTGGATAGAGTATATGGGTGAGCTCTAAGGCGATCTCTGTATGTGTGGATTTAAAGGTTGAAAATCCAAAACCGTGGCAAGCCTCATAGATAACATTTTCATCACATTCAACGGCAGAAACGGGTGAGAACCGTTTTAAAGAAAGGCGGTCTACAAGATAAAGTGCTTCTCCTGGACGGTTAGAAATGGGATCATTACTCCAAGGGGTTAGTTGATAATCACGGCTATTATTTGCCCAAGTAAAGAGTGCTCCTTCAGCAGAGACATGGAAGCCAAAGTTTTTATGAGCAATGATGTTAATCCATGGTTGTGGTGTGGTGGTATGCCCATGAAAACGTATTACATAATGATTATGATGATTAAATCCACCATAACCATTCCAATATTTTAGGTCATTTCCCTCAATGGGGAGAGGTGAAGTTTTTTGTTGACCGATAAGACCAAGAGAAGCAAAAAGGCTTTGCTCCGTTGATATTATACTTTGTCGTTCTTGATTATGTTTTGGGTCGTTTAATTGATAATAGGATTCTTGATGGCTCTTATGGATGGTGAGATCAAAGTCATTATTGTCAAGGTGTTTAAGTTGTTCAGACAAAGATCCATTTTGCGCATCAAGAATGACGCGTGCTGAGGCAAGAAGGGTTTTAAAACTCTGTTCATTCATTTGATCACGCCGAAGTGTGAAAATATGTTGGCGTTCATCTGTATCATGAATGTGATGGCGATAGGATTCGCATACCCATTCAATAGCATGTTGTGTATTTTGTATGTAGGAAAATGCCTGTTCATTAAGAATGACAAGATCAACAATAAGTCCACGCATACGCCAATATTCATGTGCTTTAAGAAGTTCACGTAGAACAGTGATATCTCCCTCATTATCTAATCTGAGAAGACAGAGCGGAATGTCTCCTGAAAGTGACATTGGCCAAAGATCAGATTGTTTACCAAGATTTTTTGCTAAGTTTTTTGGAGAAAGACGCCATGTTCGATCGAGATAGATAAGTGGTGTTGCATATTTTTGATAGGTAATAGCTTCTTTCAGATCGATACCACTTTGATAGAGCGAGACTTGTGAGCGTGTCCATGCCATTGAAAATTCTTGCTGGAATATATTTGGTTGCTGATAATGTTTAATATAATTGTGCAGTGTTTCTTTTGCATGAGCAGCAAAAGTCCAAAAAATGAGTTCAATTTTTTCGTGTGCTGGAATTTTTACACGGCATCGCAGTGAGATAATGGGATCAAGCACACAACCTTGACTGTTGCGAAAATGCGTATTGTTGTCAAATGCAGCAGGTCGATGAATAGATCGTCCTCGACCAATAAACAGCAAGCGGTCCGTTTCAGCTTCTGTTTCTTGGATATTATCACCAGTAACAAAATGGGCAATGTGGATTTCAGGGTCATTGGGAGAGCGTTTGCGCCTTTTAGCAAAAATTGTTCTTCTTCCCTTAGCAATTTCTGTTTCTATAAACAATCGCGAAAAAGCAGGATGAGCTTGGTCTACATCTATTGTTGCGAGAGCAAGTTCACCATAAGAGGTCACTTCAATGATACGCTCTTTGTTTGTTGTATTAATAAGTTGAAGACGTCTACCTTCACCGCACCCTTCAGATGTAATAAGACATTCAAGTGTTGATTTGATACCATCAACCATTTTTGTATATTCAGCTTTTTCATCTGTAAAAATGCAGACTGTTTCTTCTCCGACAACACGTGTTGGCTCACCAGTTACAGACCACCAACGACCATTCTCTATATCACGGAGAAAGAACAAAATCCCTTGTTGATCTTCTGTTGCATCGGGAATAAAGCGCGTAATCGCATAATCATGCCAACGGCTGTAACCAGAACCGTTGGCTGTCAATATTGTAGAATAGGAACCATTGGACAAGAGCAAAGTTTCACGTGGTTTAAGCAGCGGGTTCTTGATAATACGCAAAGGAGCATCGTTGAATTCTTGATAATTGTTACGCATGCGATGAATAACTTTGCTATGAATGATGGGAATTTGATGTGGTGCTCTTTCCTGTAATAAAAATTGGATTGCTTCAACGATTGGGTCACGGTGAAAGCGATCACGCATCCGCCCTTGAAAAATAACATTGTCGATAGCAAGAATAGACATGCCATGATGATGCGCATAATAATTGCGTACCACAGCGTATTTTTCGCCTGTTTTCACGCGTGAAGGGGTAAAATCAAGAGAATCGTAATAACCATATGTTCCTAAAGCTCCAAGATTACGGAGATGTTTTAAATTGGTCACGGTTTGGTCAGGGACATATTGTGCTGCTAAAAGACTAGCATAGGGAGCAATAACGGTATTGCGTGAGAGACCACGTTGGAGACCGAGGCTTGGAACACCAAAATGAGCATATTGGTAATTCATTAACTGATCACGAGCGTTAAATGCCGCTTCTGAAATGCCCCAAGGTACTCCACGTTTATAGGCATATTGTATTTGATGATGAATGATCAGTCGATTGGTTTGATCGAGGAGAGATCCCAAAGGTTCGTGCATAATAAGGGATGGCATGAGATATTCGAACATGGAGCCAGACCATGATAACAATGCACCTTTCCAACCAATGGGGACGAGGAGTCGACCAAGATGAAACCAATGCTTCACTTTTATATCGCCTTTTGCGATAGCAAAAAGACTTGCAAGGCGCGCTTCTGAGGCGAGTAAATCATAACAATTTTCATCGAGTTTATTTTCTTGAACACGATACCCAATAGACAAAAGATGCCGTTCAGCTTGTTCTAAAAAGTCAAATTTCATATCGAAGGCAATTTGCCGCGCTTCTACAGCCAAACTAGTTAATTTTTGCGATAATTTGTCTCTGTCGTAGCCGCTAGTAGCGTCATGGTGGTGAGCTTCACAGGTTTCTAAAAGACATTTTGCCCAAGAAAGTGTTTGAGAGGATTTTGTCGTTTGAACTTTTTGATGAAGTTCATCTATTAAGTGGATAAGATCACGAGCGATAAGTGATAGCTTGGTAAGCTGAGAAATGATGGTGTTTGGTGTTTCTACGACAGTACTCATACAATGATCAAAATTGGTGATGTGCTTTTCGATTTTTTGACGTAAGGAATGTAAAATAGGTTGATTATCCGGAATTTCTTTGACAGTTTCTTCCAAAAGAGCATGAACATCACGCAAGCCGTCCAGATCACTTTGAATAAAAATATAAGGTTTTTCAGCCCATTTTCTTAAGGCTGAAGCAAGGGTCAGTAAATGGCCAGCAAGATTTCCTGAATCAACAGTTGATACATAAGTGGGTAAAAGAGGTTTGAGAGTATCCGTTTCATACCAGTTATAAAGATGCCCACGAAATTTTTCCATTTTTGCAAGAGAGCTTAATGTACTTTCAATGCGGGTAATGGTTTCTTTACAACTAATCCAGCCAAAGTCACGCGCAGCAATAACAGAAAGAAGATAAAGCCCAATATTGGTAGGAGATGTGCGTTGTGCAATCAGAGGTTCAGGATCTTCTTGAAAATTATCGGGGGGCAAATAATTGCTTTGCGCATTGACAAAGGTTGCATAATAAAGCCATGTCCGTCGTGCAATAGAGCGTAGCGTTTTTTTATCTTCAAAAGAACTATGAAGAGTATCTTGAAATGTTGAAGGTTGACTCACAATCCATGCAATTAAGGGTGAAAAAAACCATGACAGACCAAACGGTAAGGCAATAAAGCTTGCAAAATTATGGGAAAAGAAAGGAAGTGCTATAGCAAGAAGCCCCATAAGCGTTGCTGACCACATTGTAAAGATATAGAAGTTCAGACTATTGGGAATAGATTTTGTTGCAGCCGAGGTTTTCCATTCAAGCAAGTACTGTTTTGAAATCGTTATGCGATAAAGTGTGCGGATAATTGCATCAGTCATAAAATAAGCTGCATGAGCAAGAAATGTCATTTTAAGAAATATATTTGCGCCTGTCAGGGTCGTTTTATTGAAGATTAATTGAAAATACCCACGTAAAGAATCATCAATATTGGATGGAACAAGCGTTTGTAAGATACTTAAAATTGGTGCAATGAAGAGACTAAAGAGCAAGAATGTTTGCCAAATAATTGCACTCTTTAATGGCAAAAGAGACCATCCAGCAAAGGCAGCAATGAGCCACATAAGTGGTGTGAGAGAACGGCGCAGATTATCTTGCATTTTCCAACGTGTCGTAGAGCTAATTTGACGAGGGAAAAAGAGATAAGGCAAGAGTTGCCAATCTCCGCGAACCCAACGGTGATAACGCGCAACATCAACATTATAAGCTATTGGATAATCCTCAATGACTTCTACATCACTCACCAATGCAGTACGTGCATATCCTCCTTCTAAAAGGTCATGACTAAGAACAGTATTTTCTTTAATTTTGCCATCAAGTGCTTGTTGAAAGGCATCAAGATTATAAAGGCCTTTGCCGATAAAAGTTCCTTCTCCTAAAAGATCTTGATAGGTATCGGAAACAGCAAAAACATAAGGGTCAATACCGCGATTGGTAGAAAAAACCCGTTGCAAAATGGATGTTTCTTTTCCTGTGGTAAGAGATGGCGTAATACGGGGTTGTAAAATGCTATAACCTTTTATAATCTTTTCATGGAGCGGATCAAAAGTATGACAGTTGAGCGGATGGTTCAGTTTTCCAACAAGTTTTGTGACACATTCAGGGGTTAGGCGTGTATCTGCGTCCAGCGTCATAACAAAACGGCAATCCATGGGAAGATGTGGGTTAGGGGGATAAAAGCTAGTGTTTTTATCACCTCTTAATAACAGATTGAGTTCGTGAAGTTTACCACGCTTTCGCTCCCATCCCATCCAGCATTTTTCGCTGGTATTATAAAGGCGTCGACGGTGTAAAAGGAAAAAAAGAGGGATATCATCACGATGATAACGACAATTAAGTTTATCGATACTCTTTTGTGCGTAATACAGCAATTCAAGATCATCTTGTGTTTGCTCTAAGGGAGAATCTACCCAATCTGTGAGAAGTGCAAAATGGATGGCGCCTTTGGGATTGGAAAGGTAATGCACTTCAAGATTGCGCACTTGCTCATCAATATAATCACGTGAGGTGATTAAAGTAGGCACAACAACCATTGTGCGTGCATGTTCCGGAATCCCCTTTTTATATTCATAACCAATAAGTTGTTTTGAGGGAATAATCCATGAAACAACAGTGTTGAAAAAAGCAAAAGCAGCATCCATAGCAGGAAACAGCGCTAAGGCAGTGAAAAGAAGAGATATCCAGAGTGTTTCAGATGTCTGTAAGAGAGCGTAGATTGTAAGCAAAAGGATAAGCGTGAGAAAAGAGACAGGAATAGTAATAATGCGTATCTTTGAAGAGCAGAAAAACCGTGCCCATTTTATAAGCAAAGGTGGAGTATAGCCACATGCTTTTTCAAAACTATGCTGCCCATCACCGATAAGGTACCACCCAACAGAGGAGTGCAGAGGTGTATTTTCAGAAGAAGAACGTGCTATTTCTATCGCTTTTCGTGCAACTTCCCATTCACTAAGGGGTGAAAAGCGAGCAATTTTTTCAATTACTTGTCGATAAATATTGCGTGAATGAGCATCAATTTTAGAAAAATCACTATTTTCATGCAAAATAGAGTCTACAGAACTAACAGTTTCAAACCATGCTGTCCAATCAACGTCACCAAATGCTTTAAGGGCACGGATAATATTGCCCATGGTGACACCATCTGTTGCTTGGCGCATATGTTCATCAGTTGTGACGGTTTCTAGGCTGCTACTTTGGTTTTGTAATTGCTGTTCAAGCCAATTTAATGCTGTTGTTGAATCGATAGATGCACTGCGCAGACGATAGAATAAATAAGCTGAAAAACTTGAATCAACAGTGAATGGTGCATAACGCGTAAAAAGAATATGTAATTTTGTTTCATTATCAGTGAGGAAAATTTTATCAGCAACTTTATAAGCAAGCTGACGCATAGTGCGTGTTTGTTCAATACGCAGTGCAAGACGACGGACATTTTCAATGAGCAACATCTGTATAACAGAAGGAAGAGCCCATAATTCACCAATTTTGAGAGCATCAACTTCTTGAAATCCATTGATCATAGCCGTGAGTGTTTTTTGTGAAAATATGCTGTCCGTATGGGCAATATAAAGCCAAGCTAAAGCAAAGATACGTGGTATGTCTGCCCTTTGTTTATAAAGAGGAAGTTGTTTAATGAAAGACTTAGATAAATTACGACGGAGTTGTTGTATTGTTTTGTCAATGGTATAATGATTATCAAGCAGCCATTGAGCAGATGGCGCCATGGTTTCATCGTTTCGAGCAGCAATATAACAGGTGTGAAAGACACGGAGAATAAGTTTAGCATTTTCATCCAACCTTTTGTGAAAATTATTTTCTCCTTTATATTCAGGGAGCAAAATTTCTTTGCCAGAAGCTATATCATGCCCTAGGGTATAAAGTTCATCCTGTGATTTATAAATTGCACGAAGAGGAAGAGCCGTATTAATAAAATGGTCTTTTTCCTTCTTTTGAGAAAAAAAGTACTTTATGAAAGGTATTGTGTACGCCATAATGTCCCATTATTATTCAATTACATTGCTTATTATTTAAAATGTAAGCATTTTATCTAAATAGTGAACCGTTGATAGACAAAAAACAAACTTTTTGTTTTTTTTATTTGCAAGTAATTATAATAATTTTTAATGCAATAATTAAAAATTAAGGAAATAATTTCTTTAGAAAATAAAAAGGTCACTCCTAAAATGAGTGACCTTAATAATACCATTAATTTTAATGATTGATGATTAATCTTGTTCTTGTTTTTTCAAAGCAGCACCGAGAATATCGCCAAGAGAAGCGCCTGAGTCTGTAGAACCATATTGGGCAACAGCTTCTTTTTCTTCTGCAATTTCTAGTGCTTTTATAGATACTGAAATTTTACGTGTTTTTTTATCAAATGCTGTGATGCGTGCATCAACCTTTTGTCCAATTGCAAAACGCTCAGGACGTTGTTCATCACGATCACGTGCAAGATCAGCACGCCGAATGGTTGTCTCAAGGTTGTGGTCAATAAATTTCACATCAATGCCATTGTCGTTAACAGCAATCACTTCACAGGTTACAACGGCCCCTTTTCGCAATTCGCCAGAAGCAGCCGCTTCTCCAACTTTATCACTAGAAAGTTGCTTAATTCCAAGAGAGATACGCTCTTTTTCAATGTCAACATCCAAAACCACAGCTTTAACGATATCCCCTTTATTGTAAGTATCAATAACTTGTTCACCAGGACGGTTCCAATCCAGATCAGAGAGATGAACCATACCATCAACATCGCCTTCAAGCCCAATGAAGAGACCAAATTCTGTTTTATTTTTAACCTCTCCCTCAATTTGTGAATTGACAGGAAATTTATTGGCAAAAGCTTCCCATGGATTTTCAAATGTTTGCTTTAAGCCAAGAGAAATACGCCGTTTAGAAGGATCAATTTCAAGAACAACCACCTCTACTTCTTGTGAAGTAGACAGAATTTTTCCAGGGTGAACGTTTTTCTTTGTCCAACTCATTTCAGAGACATGGATCAATCCTTCGATTCCTGGCTCTATTTCAACAAAACCACCATAATCAGTAATGTTGGTAACAGCACCGGTGATTTTTTTACCAATCGGATAGCGTAGACTGATACTTTCCCAAGGATCACTTTCAAGCTGTTTCATTCCAAGAGAAATACGATGCGTATCTTGATTAATGCGAATAATCTGAACTTTAATCGTTTGACCAATTGTAAGCACTTCAGATGGGTGGTTCACACGCCGCCATGCCATATCTGTAACGTGTAAGAGACCATCAATCCCACCAAGATCAACAAAGGCACCATAATCTGTGATATTTTTTACTACACCTTCAACAATTTGATTTTCTTCAAGATTTTGTACAATTTCTGAACGTTGCTCAGCACGGCTTTCTTCTAAGACAGTACGACGTGAGACCACAATATTGCCACGACGACGATCCATCTTTAAAATTTCAAAAGATTGTGCATTATGCATGAGAGGTGAAACATCACGAATGGGACGAATATCAACTTGGCTGCGCGGTAAAAAAGCAACAGCACCATCAAGATCGACTGTAAAACCACCTTTTACTTGACTAAAAATAACACCCTCAACGCGTGCACCAGCATTAAATTTTTCCTCTAAACGGACCCAACTTTCTTCGCGACGTGCTTTTTCACGCGATAAAACAGCTTCGCCCATTGCATTTTCAATGCGTTCAATGTAAACTTCAACTTCATCGCCAACTTGCAAAGAACCATCTTTTGCTTTAGCTCCAAATTCTTTGAGAGGAATGCGTCCTTCGACTTTAAGTCCAGCATCAATAATGGCCATGTCTTTTTCGATTGCAATAACACGACCTTTAACAACAGATCCTTCATTAAGATCATTGGTTTGAAAAGATTCTGTTAAAAGGGCTTCAAAATCCGCTGTTGTGGGATTGTATTGTGACATAAGAACTCCTAATATATACCTTACCTTGTAAGGTATGAGCGCTAGGTTAGTGTTAACATAGGCGACTCCTTAGCCTTTTCCCTTGAATAAAGGAGAAAAATTAGCGCTAGGCTGGAAACCACCTTTACAACTTTATCCAATTATATGCATTTTTATGATTGGATCAATAAAAGCGCATGCAATTGCAAATGTTGCTTCTATACTCAATTCTGACGTATCAAGCAAGTGGGTGTTTTTTGCTGGTCGCAGTGGGCTTTGTTTGCGCATTATATCACGACTGTCTCGCTGTTCAAGATCGCTAAGAATTTCACGATAATTTGCTTGCCCCCCCTTTTCTAAAATTTCTTGATAGCGACGTTTGGCACGTATTTGAACATCCGCTAAAACATAAAATTTAATATCGGCATCGGGGCAGACAACAGTACCAATATCGCGACCATCAAGCACACTTCCAGGTAAAATTTTAGCAAAACCACGTTGTTTTTCGACAAGAATGTTGCGTACAGCAGGGTTAATCGCTATTTTTGAGGCAGCCTCACCAAGTTCATGAGAAGAAAGAAGGACTGGATTTAAAGTGTTAAAATCAAGCTCTTTGGCACAAACAAGAGCACTTTTTTCATCATTGAGAGGCAATTTTTGTTGTAAAAGTGCGTAGGCAACACCACGATAAGTAAGCCCGGTATCGAGATGGTGAAGATGATAATGCGTAGCAATTTTGCGTGCTAATGTTCCTTTTCCTGAAGCTGCTGGACCATCAATTGCGATCACAAAAGGTTTCAAGCGATTTTCCCCCCAAGTTGTTTTATGAAAGAAATAAATTCTGGAAAACTAGTAGCGATCATTCGTTTATCATCGATGGTAACAGGTTTTTCTGATGCGAGTCCAAAGATCAGAAAGCACATAGCAATTCGGTGATCAAGATGAGTGGTAACATATCCACCACCTAAACCTTTGGCAGAGCCTTTTCCATGAACAATGAGGAAATCTTTCCCTTCTTCACATTCTACATGATTGATTTTTAATCCTTGAGCAACAGCAGAGAGCCGATCTGATTCTTTAACGCGCAATTCTTCAATTCCTAGCATCACTGTTTTGCCTTCAGCAAAGGCTGCTGCTACCGCCAAAGCGGGATATTCGTCAATCATCGATGGAGCACGTTCGTTAGGTACAGTAACACCTTTAAGGATCGATGATTTGATCCGTAGATCAGCAACATCCTCTCCACCTGTTTGGCGTTGGTTCAAAAGTTCAATTTGAGCACCCATTTCCCATAATGTTTCGATAAGTCCTATTCGAGAATTGTTTATCAAAACATTTTCAATGGTAATATCAGAATCTTCTACAAGAAGGGCTGCGACAAGTGGAAAAGCAGCAGAAGAAGGATCTCCTGGAACATGAATCGTTTGTCCAGTAAGATGGGGGTAACCATTAAGATGAATCAAACGCGCACCTTCTTTATCTCTTTCTATTTCAAGTTTAGCACCGAATGCTTTTAACATTTTTTCCGTATGATCGCGTGTAAGAACCGGTTCAATAACAGTTGTAATGCCAGCGGTATTGAGTCCAGCAAGGAGAACCGCTGATTTAACTTGAGAGGAAGCTATGGGCACACGATAGCGAATCGGATTAGCTATTTTGGGACCATAAAGCGTTAAAGGAAGATGATCGCCGTGTGTTGCCTCAATGTCCACACCCATAAGACGCAGTGGATCGAGGATACGTCCCATGGGGCGTTTAGAGAGAGAAGCATCACCCATAAAAGTTGTTTTCATATGATAGGCACCAACCATTCCCATAATCAGGCGAGCACCTGTTCCAGAGTTTCCAAAGTCTAAAGGTTTTTGTGCGGCTAAGAGACAACCATTCCCTGTTCCTCGTATGATCCAGAGGTGGTCTTTCTTAATCATATAGGCGCCCATAGCCTGCATAGCAGCAGCTGTGTTGAGTACATCAGCGCTTTCAAGTAATCCATGGATATATGTTTCACCATTTGCTAACCCTCCCAATATAAGAGAGCGGTGGGAGATTGATTTATCTCCTGGTATTTTAATTTTTCCAGAGAGACTACTCGATTTATAGGCGGTTATAGGGATTGCTTTTTGCATGGAAATTCTATTTAATTCTATCTAACTTGTATGAAATTATGCATCCTTTAGCACATGCTTTAAAGGGCGTCATGAAAAAATCTACGTGGAACAGTATATTTGTCTTTGACAAAGGCATTATTTTTCGATTAAGCACCATAAAATTTATCTTTTAATGGAATAGAGTTAATCAAAAGAGGCACGGTTTATGGCAAAACAGGAACTTGGAACGAAACGTGTTGATCCAGAAACAGGAAAAAAATTTTACGATCTAAATCGCGACCCTATTGTATCACCTTATACAGGAATTTCTTATCCGCGTTCTTATTTTGAGGTTGCGGCTGCTGAAGCAAACAACGAAGAAGAAGTGGATACTGAAGAGCTTGATACAGCACTTGAAAAGTCTGCTTTTATGCTTCTTGAAGAGGATGATGACGGTTCTAAAGATGACGATCTTCCCGATCTGGAAGATAGTGATGTCGATCTCGGGGATGACGACGATACATTTTTATCTCACGAGGATGATGAGGAGGAGGATGACGTTACCGATATTCTTGGAAGCGGCGTTTCTAATGATGACGATGCTTAAAAGAAGCAAAAGAAGGCATCTTTTTCATTGAATGCAAATTCTTCTTGATCTTCAATTTTTCTCGTTTTAAAAAAGTCGAAATTATATATTGTTCTTTTGGAGAAATTTGTTTTTGTAGGGGCTATAGCTCAGCTGGGAGAGCGCTTGCATGGCATGCAAGAGGTCAGCGGTTCGATCCCGCTTAGCTCCACCAAAAAGACCAGCTCTTCTCTTAAGGAATCAATTTATAGTAAAGAACGTGTAATCAATTTAAAAAGATTATATGCGCTGTAACTATTAATCCATTAGTGCACGCTCCTTTCCGCACTGTAATATACTTGTGATCATTTGTTGGATTGTGAAATTTTACTGTCATAAGAATGGAAAGTAAGTGACGTTTTTTATGCTTTGCATAAAAATAAAAATGTGTGTTATTTATCTTACACATTGTTTTAAAAAAACAAAATTTTAACTCCCCTTCCGCTACAAAATTTTTGCAAAATCATAATACATCGATTATGGATATCTTGTTAACAGATGTAAGCTACTTAGATAAAAGCTCTGGAACAGGATATTCTTCTCGATCATCGCGAATTAAAACTTTTTTCCAGTGTTTTTAGCCTTATCAAATGACCTACCAATTTTAAAAAATCCCCACTTGAATAATGTTCACCAGCTCATTCCTGAGATATATTAAAGCCTAAAAGCCATATTGATTTATCATAATTAAATTATCTACTCTGTTAAATAATAATTCCGAACAGAGTATGCTTTTCTTATCATAAGCCCTCACATATTAAATCAATGAAAATCATTTCCTTGGTGCATCATAAGTAAGGTTGAGTTGTAACGCTATCACACATTTTTCTAGCTCCCAATGTTACTTCATACTAAAGAAAAATCTTGCCTTGAATATTCATTATATGAAAGCGGTATATAGCTTCCCCCTTAAACACAATAGAGTCGTACAACAAAATAACTTTTTAATTAATATGAACAGACTTCATTTCATACAATACTAAAGACTATTAGTCTTTTGGGAGACTGTAACTATATCTTTATACGAAGCAATGTTTTTATGAAGCAATACTCTTTGATTTAATACATTTCTCATTTTTTATATTGAATGTTCCACCTTTTTTTATGATGCTTGAATTACATTTGTTTTAATTGCTCTTTTATACGCTTAACAAATAACTATTCATGTCATAATCAGCCAATAATGCGCATAATGAAATCTAAAAGTTTCTTTCAACACTCTCAGGTATTTTTCCTAGAGCTAAATGCCAGCATTCAATGGATGATAGTATCCTTTGTAAATTTTTTGAATAAATATACCTTTTTAAGGGGGACAAAAATATCAAGAGTACATTCAAATAGATTATGTCTTACAAAAACTTTCTGTCGCTTGAATTTATTTAAAAAAATAACGATTTTTTTTCTTTAATAATCGGAAAAAAGATACTGCCTTATCGCGCCATAAGAAATTTTACTCTTGAACAATTTGATCCCATCAATTCCCTAATTGAGATTTTTAAAAATCTTCCCTTAACGCCATCCACATCTCTTCAATTGATTTTCATAGAGCTTAGACATCCTTGCCATACGCTGTGCTGCCTGTGAAAGCCCGGCATTAACATACCCTCCTCTACTCCGTGCATAAGCACCATGCCCCATATGATAATTCAAATAAAGGCTATAGGCATCATCAAACCTCACCCCATTGCGTTGAACACTTTGGCGATGATACCAAGCAACAAAATCAGCAGCATCTGCAAAATTGGTACGCCATGCAAAAGATCTACCCGTAGAGCGAAGATACATTGTCCATGTACTGTCAAGCGCTTGAGAATAGCCATAAGCTGTCGATCGACGCTTCCATGGAATAAAACCAAGTAGTTTTTTACGTGGAGGACGTGCATTGTGACGAAAGCCCGACTCCATATTAATGGTTGCAAGAATAATCGGCATAGGAATCCCATAACGCATTTCTGCTCTTTGAGATGCCCTACCCCAATTATCAAAAAAACCATTTTTTTGTGCTAGAATAGTGCAAGCATTGTTTGTGTGGATGGGAGTGGTTGTTGCACACCCTCCTAGCAAAAACACCAGTGCTCCTAAAAACAAAAGGTGTTGCATATTCCCTATTCCTTTCGTTTAAGAAATAAAACAAGATAGGGATACTAAAAAAATATTACCAATCAATAAAGGCGATGATCTGTCTTGTGATATAAAAACTTGCCTTACTTTACTTTATTTTTCATCAACAAAATGCAATGTTTGCGACTGAAAAGATGTTATCGTTTAAGTGTGAGATGTCGGCGACAAACGGTGTGGTGCGGACGCCAAGTACTGAACTTGTCGCTGTGGAATGAAGAGTGTGAGGGGGGGGAATAAGTGGTCTGTATCTAACGCGTTATATTCTTTTGAAATAAATTCACGAATTTAAAAGCTTGAAGGACTTAATAGGTTCTATTTTTAAAACAAACAATAAGATAGATTAATCTTCGTGGAGAGTGTTTATGGAAGTTGCAATTACCCAAACTTTGTTGTCTGACGCGTCAGAAGTCAGCCGCCTTCTGGTTAAAACTTAGCATGATACTTATGGTGCGGTACTTGATGCAGAAGTTGTTACAGCTCAAACAGATAAATGGCATAATGTTGAAGCTATAAGTGATCAGATCAAAAAATATGGTACCTTGTTTTTGATAGAAAGATGGGTGGATAAAATTGCTGGCCATATATCTTTTGATTGTTCTGATAAGGATAAAGCCTATTTAGCAAGGCCTTATGTGTTGCCATCCTATCAGCGTTTAGGAATCGACAAAAAACTACTTGAACAAGTCATAGCGGTAATAAGATACAGGTAGGATTCATCTTAAAGTGAACAACAAAAATATCAAAGGCCTTTCCTTTTATAAAAAATTAGGTTTTAGAGTAACTGGTCAATTACACGAAGACGAGAAAACACTTCTATCTATAGAGAACGAGATATAAAAACTTTTGCTTTTTGAGTCATTAAAAAGGATAATATGTGTCTCTATTTGAATTTTTTTGCATTAAAAGTTCTAAGCGTGGAATAATACTTGCGTTACACAGATTCCTAATTGCTTTAATGCTGCTTTGTTACTTCAGAGTGATTTTCTTTTAACTCGAAGGTTTCAATGCGATTTGCCCGTTTCATAATTTTGGATGATGATATTAAAATTCCTTCTATATCTTCACCTGCTTTGTGAAAGTGCTTCTGTAGTGCACGAACACGCATATCCATTCGCCCAAAATCTTCCATTAATTTTGCTACTTCTGATTGAATTAAATGTGCTTGTTCACGCATCCGCGCATCTTTCATAATGGTTTGTACAACTTGAACAGAGAGCATCAATAAAGACGGTGAAACAATAATCACATGAGCTCTATTGGCTTTTTGTACCAATGGCTCAAAATCCTCATAAATTGTTGCAAAAATAGATTCCGATGGTACAAAAAGAAAAGCGGTGTCATGGGTTTCTCCAGGAATCAAATATTTTTGTTCAATATCACGAATATGGACTTCTATATCGGTACGAAATTGACGCTCTGCCTCTTGACGTTCTTGTGCTGATGTTGCTTTACGCAGTGCATTCCAAGCTTCCAAAGGAAATTTAGCATCCACAACAAGAGAAGGTGCTTTATTTGGCATGTGAATAAGACAATCTGGGCGCTTTCCGTTGGAAAGAACAGCCTGAAAAACGTAAGCATTTGTTGGTAAGGCATCGGCAATAATGGCTTCCATCCGCCCCTGACCAAAAGTACCACGTGTCTGCTTATTGCTTAAAATAGACTGCAACTGAACAACTTGTCCCGTAAGCGATTGAATATTATTTTGTGCTGCATCAATCACTGCTAAACGCTCTTGCAAACGATTCAAATTTTCATAGGTGGATTTGGTCTGTACCTGAAGTGTTTGACCTATATTGGCTGTCATGCCATTGAGTTGCTCACTGAGTGATTTATTTAATTCAGCTTGCCGTTGACCAAAAATTTCCGCCATCGTTTGCATTCGCCCTTGCATTTCAGCTTGTGTTTTGAGCAAAGTAGCCATCTGCTCTTGTGCCTCACGAGCATGCTTGGCAACTTCACTTTCCAAAAATGCCTTTTTCCGATAAGAATAAATCACTATAAAAAGTGCTAAGCAAACGAGTATCAATAAAAGAAGAACACTCAATTTCGTAAAAGACTCATCAGCAAGTATAAAAGAAAAAAACGAATCAAACATGAGAAGTAATATAACGCTCTCATTGCAAAAAAGCGCAAGAATTTATTATTCAATATTGACCCATACACAAGCATTGATTAATCTGTGCTCCATGTCAATAAGATCTTTAGTTACTTTACCAGATCCGATTTTACGGGAAGTGTCCAAGCCCATCGAGCATGTTGATGCAACCCTCCAAAAGCTTGCAGATAATATGCTGGAAACTATGTATCATGCCCACGGCATTGGTCTTGCTGCTATTCAGATTGGCATACCGCTACGCATGCTGGTTATGGATGTCTCTCCAAATGATGCACCGAAAAATCCGTTTGTTATTATCAATCCAGAGATTCTATGGCTTTCAGAAGAGCGTAATATTCACAAAGAAGGTTGTCTTTCTATTCCTGACTATTTTGCAGAAGTTGAACGCCCTAAACGTCTGCGTGTTCGCTATCAGAATCGTGAAGGAAAACAAACAGAAATTGAAGCAGATGATTTGTTGGCAACTTGCTTGCAGCATGAAATGGATCATTTAGATGGGCGTCTTTTTATTGATCATATCTCAAAAATCAAACGCGATATGGTGATACGAAAATTTAAAAAACGCGCAAAAGAAAAAAATACTCAGGAAGCAATTTTGTAATGGCATTACGGTTGAGTTTTATGGGAACCCCTAGTTTTTCTGTTCCCATTTTGCGTGCTTTGTTGGAATCTGGTCATGATGTTGTTGCCGTTTATAGTCAACCTCCTCGCCCAGCAGGACGTCGTGGTCTTAAACTCATTCCCTCACCTGTGCAAAGTGCAGCAGAAGAAAAGTCTATTCCCGTATTCACGCCCCAAACACTCAAAACAGCCGAACAGCAAGCCCAATTTGCAGCGCTTTGTATTGATGTTGCTGTTGTAGTTGCCTATGGACTCCTCTTACCAAAAGCTATTCTTGAAACACCACGTTTTGGATGTTTTAATGCCCATGCTTCACTTTTACCACGCTGGCGTGGTGCTGCACCTATTCAGCGTGCCATTATGGCTGGTGATAAGGAAACGGGGATGATGATTATGAAAATGGATGAAGGGCTTGATACAGGGCCTATTGCCCTCTCACGCTCTATTCCCATCACGGATACCACCACCACGGATGAACTTTCAAATAAGCTTTCATATATCGGCGCAGAACTTATGATAGAAGCTCTATCAACTTTAGAAAAAGGGCAACTCAAACTGACCCCCCAATCAGAAGAAGGCAGCACCTACGCTGCCAAAATCAAAAAGGAAGAAACCCGCATTGATTGGACAAAGTCTGCTGAATTTATTCATCGATATATTCGCGCACTCTCTCCCTTTCCTGGTTGCTGGTGTAACATGATTATCATGGGACAAGAAGAACGCGTAAAAATTCTTGGAAGTCGTTTAATAACAGGCCCTTCTCTTGAAATTGGTCGAATAGAACCAGATTCTTTGATTGTCCATTGTGGACAAGGGCTTCTTGAAATAACCCATCTGCAGAGATCTGGTGGTAAAGTCCTTGAGAACGCAACCTTTTTGCGAGGTGCTCATATTTCTGCTGTTTTTTGATATGCCACGTTTTAAACTTACTCTTGAATATGATGGATCAAATTATGCTGGCTGGCAACGTCAAGCAGATCTGCACACCATACAAGGCGCTCTTGAACAAGTCATTTTTCTCTTTTGTGGACAACAATTGACCATCACAACAGCGGGTCGAACGGATGCTGGTGTACACGCTATGGGGCAAGTTGCGCATGTTGATTTTGAAAAAAACTGGCAGACGCACACTATACGCGATGCTCTGAATGCGCATTTGCAAAAACGGAGAGAAAATATTTCAATCTTAAATGTCGAAAATGTCCCTGATGATTTCGATGCACGATTTTCTGCTATTAAACGTCATTATCTTTTTAAAATTCTCAATCGTCGCTCTCCACCAGCCTTAAATGCCAAACGCGTATGGTGGTTGCCAAAGCCTCTTGATGCGCAAGCTATGCATGAAGCTGCTCAAAAGCTTGTAGGACAACATGATTTTACAACTTTCCGTTCAATACATTGCCAAGCTAAAAGCCCTATTCGCACCCTTGAACGCCTTGATGTGAAAAGAGAAGGGGAAGAAATCTTCCTCTATGCACAAGCACGCTCTTTTCTGCATCATCAAATCCGTTCCTTTGCAGGAAGCCTGATGGAAGTTGGTGTTGGGCGCTGGAGAGCACAAGATCTTGAAGCAGCTCTTCATGCTAAAGATCGTAAACGTTGTGGTGTTGTTGCTCCCCCTTCAGGACTTTATTTAACCAAAGTAGAATATTAATTATTCTGCAAAGTTTCTTCTTAAAGAGCAATTAAGGTAGTTTGTAAAAACAACGGATTTCTTCAAAGGCTTCTGCTGCAGTATTGACAAATTTTACTAAATCAATATCGGAGGGAGAAATTGTACCTTGTTCTGATAAATACTCAAAATTGATCACATTGTACCAAAATTCTTTACCAAACAGTAAAATTGGAACCTGTTTCATCCGTCCCGTCTGTATCAAAGTTAACGTCTCAAACAACTCATCCAGAGTCCCAAATCCTCCAGGAAAAATAGCTAATGCCTTCGCCCGCATGAGAAAATGCATTTTTCGCATCCCCAAATAGTGAAAATTAAAACACAAATGCGGAGATACATATGAATTAGGCTCTTGTTCATGCGGTAAAATAATATTCAAGCCAACCGTTGGGGCTCCAACATCACAAGCGCCACGATTTCCTGCTTCCATGATCCCTGGTCCCCCCCCTGTGACAACCACAAACTCACGATATTGTGTGGTAGCAGAATAGCGTGAGCATAAACATGCAAATTCCCTTGCCTCATCGTAATAATGTGACATAGCATGCAAGTTTTTCTTTTGCGTTTCATTTTTTGCTGCCCAAGCTTCTTGCCCGTATTCAGGAATACGCGCACCACCAAACAAAACAACTGTTGATTGGATATCATATTCTTTAAGTGTTATTTCTGGCTTTAAAAATTCAAGACCAATACGTTGTGAGCGCAGCTCTGGACGCATCATAAAATCTTGATCGATATAGGCTAAACGATAAGTAGGTGAACACATTTGTGTTGAATTAGAAACTTCATGGATCTGTTGGAGAGCTTCTCTCGTGTGAAGAAGTGGTGTCCAATTTTCTTGTTCTTCTTTTCTTTTTTCTTTACAGCTTTTTTTCATGCACATGTCTTACTTTCTCATCGTTTTATTGACTAAAAACATTTCTTCGCGTAGGTCATAGAGAATAAATCTTGAAGCTTTCAACTTGTTTAACGGAACGCTCGTCATGACCCATCTCACACAATTTGAAATCATTATCGAAAAAGCATTTGATAATCGCGATTCTATCAATACTACCACAAAAGGGGAAATCCGTGAGAGTGTCGAACACATATTGAGCCTTCTTGATAAAGGGGAAATCCGTGTGGCAGAACGGAAAAAAAATGGACAATGGCATGTTTATCAATGGTTGAAAAAAGCTGTTTTGCTCTCTTTTCGGCTAAACCCAATGAAAATTATTGCTGGTGGAATCAATGGAACATATTGGTGGGATAAAGTTCCTTCAAAATTTTCTGGTTGGAAAGAAAATGATTTTCAAAAAGCGGGGTTTCGTTCCGTTCCTGGAGCGATTGTACGTCATTCTGCCTATATTGCACCAAACGTCATACTCATGCCATCCTTTATCAATCTTGGCGCTTTTGTCGATGAAGGAACAATGGTTGATACCTGGACAACCGTTGGTTCTTGTGCACAAATTGGCAAACATGTTCACCTTTCTGGTGGTGTTGGTATTGGAGGCGTTTTGGAACCTCTGCAAGCAAATCCAACCATTATTGAAGATCATTGTTTTATTGGTGCTCGCTCTGAAGTTGTTGAAGGTTGTATTATTCGTGAAGGTGCTGTTTTAGGAATGGGAGTCTTTATTGGGAAGTCTACAAAGATTATTGATCGTACAACAGGGGAAATTTTTATCGGTGAAGTACCGGCATATTCAGTTGTTGTACCAGGGTCTCTCCCTGGAAAACCACTCCCTAATGGTGAAGCAGGACCAAACCTTTACTGTGCTGTTATTGTAAAACGCGTTGATCAAAAAACACGAGAAAAAACATCGATTAATGAGCTTTTACGTGATTAAACACAATGTTGATTGATAATGTCATTTATTGTTTTCAACTTGAATAACACTATAAAATAAAAGGATTCTTCTTATTTCAAACCCTTTTATATTGAATTAATTGCTCTCATTTCCTTGCGCATTACAAACGTAAAGAGTGTTTGGGTAAGATGTACCTTAATAAAAGAGTGAAAATGTCTTTATTGAACGCTCTTAAAAACCAAGAGCTATCATAACATTTTGAACACGCAAAAAGTATGAGGGTAGCACTATGCGTCTTTATGACATGTAAAGATTGTCATGCCAAATGGGTTTTATGTTATTTACGGAAGTTTTAACCATTATCCTTTTGACGAACACCATTGTGAAATCGGCTCGGGTACATTGAGAGAGAGATATTTCTTTTTAAAAAAAAGGGGGGGGACAATACGCAACATAAATGTATTTTTGTTTAAAGCATTCCATTTTACGTGAGCAACGTGACACAATGAAAAAGCACACTATCCCCAAAAGCGTGAGGACTGCCCAATTTCCATTTAAGAAACACTCTTTAAAAACCTGAACCAGTCGGCAAAAACAAAAGCACAATTTAATGAGGAAAATACACCCTTTTTCATTATTTATTCATTTTGAGCGCTTGAATAAAAGCTGACTGAGGAATTTCTACCTTTCCAAATTGGCGCATCCGTTTTTTGCCTTCTTTTTGCTTTTCCAATAATTTGCGCTTACGCGTCACATCACCCCCGTAACATTTTGCTGTTACATCTTTACGCAAAGCTCGAATTGTTTCGCGCGCTATGACTTTACCACCAATAGCTGCTTGAATTGGAATCTGAAACATATGCTGGGGAATAAGATCTTTCAGCTTTTCGCACATGGAACGCCCACGCTTTTCCGCAATCGTACGGTGCACAAGCATGGACAATGCATCAATAGACTCTCCATTTACCAAAATAGACATTTTAACTAAATCCCCCTCTGCATAATCCCTCATCTGATAATCAAAAGAAGCATACCCCTTTGAGATCGATTTTAGGCGGTCATAAAAATCAAAAACAACTTCATTAAGTGGTAAATCATATGTCACCATAGCACGCGTTCCAACATAGGATAAACCAACCTGTACCCCACGCCGCTCTTGGCATAGCTCTAAAATTGACCCAAGATAATTATCAGGAGTCATGATTGTCGCTCGAATCCACGGTTCTTCGATAGAAGAAATTCTAACCACATCAGGCATATCTGCTGGATTGTGCAACTCTTTAACTGAACCATCATTCATATTCATACGATAAACAACTGAAGGTGCTGTCGCGATTAAATCTAAATTAAACTCACGCTCTAATCGCTCTTGAATAATTTCAAGATGAAGAAGTCCCAAAAAGCCACACCGAAAACCAAAGCCCAAAGCTGCAGATGTTTCCATTTCAAAAGAAAAACTCGCATCATTTAAGCGTAATTTGCCCATGGCTGCACGCAAATCATCAAAATCGGCAGCATCAATTGGAAAAAGTCCACAAAAGACAACCGGTTGTGCAGGCTTAAAACCAGGTAAAGCATTTTCACAAGGACGACGCTCTTCCGTAATTGTATCGCCAACCCGTGTATCAGCAACCTCTTTGATAGAAGCAGTGATAAAACCAATCTCACCTGGTCCTAATTCATCAACTTGTACCATTTTAGGTGTAAACACCCCAACACGCTCAACAGGATATTTTGCGCCCGTACCCATCATACGAATGGTTTGGCCTTTTTTTAGCACACCATCAATGACTCGTACCAAAACGATGACACCAAGATATGCATCATACCAGCTATCAACCAACATTGCCTTCAAGGGATTTGCAACATCGCCTGTACGTGGAGGAGGTAACTGTGTAACAATTGCTTCCAAAACATCAGGGACACCTAAACCTGTTTTTGCTGATATTTCCACGGCCCCAGAGGTATCAATGCCTATCACATCTTCAATTTGTTCTTTAACACGTTCAGGTTCTGCTGCCGGAAGGTCAACTTTATTGAGTACAACAACCAATTCATGGGAATTATCAATAGCTTGATAAACATTTGCCAACGTCTGTGCCTCGACACCTTGGCTTGCATCCACCACCAACAGAGAACCTTCACAAGCTGCCAATGAACGCGAAACTTCATAAGCAAAATCCACATGACCTGGTGTATCCATAAGATTTAAAATATAAGTCTGACCATTCTTTGCTTTATAATGTAAACGTACTGTTTGTGCTTTTATAGTAATCCCACGTTCACGCTCAATATCCATAGAATCAAGCACTTGTTCCTTCATCTCACGTGTGTCAAGCCCTCCTGTCATTTGAATCAAACGATCCGCTAAAGTGGACTTGCCGTGATCAATATGCGCCACGATGGAAAAATTACGAATATAATTACGATCTATTGTCATATAAGGCGATTTAGCAAAGAATAACACAAAACGCAAAGACCAATTATGTTCTATCGAAAACCTTTCAAAAGAATATTAACCAAAAAAGCTTCTCAAAACACAACCTCCCATAACCTGAAAAAATAAGGCTTTTATTTAATAAATTAAATACCAAAGAGACTAAAATGATCTTTTCACATATTGTTTGATGACTCCATAGGCTGATAAGCCGCTACCATCACACACTTTACCAACCTCCAATGTTGCAATAGTCCTTGAGACTTGAAAGAATTTAGAGGGGACATGCCTTTTTTATGCAATTTTACCACATGGCCCATCCGCTTATAGCGTGTAAACAAGTGATTTGGATTGATTTAACATGAAAAAAATTTACGGTATTTAGGATTCTAATTCAAAATGCTATATTCTCATTATAAATCTATATGTTGTATAAATACAGAGTGGACGTGTATATCACTTAAACTTTCGATGAAATTTGCGAGAAATGCTTTTTATTTGTACGCAATAATTTGCTTTTTTAGCAATCTTATATAATAAATGCATGTCCAAAAGGATAGTTTTTTTTAACGTTTAAAACTGTAAAAATAAGTTCTATTGCATAGAGTTTTTATGTACTTTTTATACAACTCCTTTCTGCCTCCATTAAAGATAAAAACATCAATCCTCTTCGAATAATTATATAACACATTGATTTATAATGATTGTTTATTGTTTTGTAATTTAAATAAAAACTCTGTAAGTAAAAAACGAATGCAATAAAATCATCAGAGGAAAAGTGCATCGCTAATCAATCTTTTCAATTGCTTTATTTTTTTTACGCCATTGTGAAGGTTGTAATTCAGCAACAATGATCCCAATTAGAATAAACAAACCACCCAATAAAGCTAAAGGAGATAAATGCTCTCCAGCCAAACGCCCAACAATACCAGCCCATACTGGTTCACCTGCATAAATGAGTGTTGCACGTGTAGGGGAAATGGATTTTTGTGCCCAATTCATGGCCAATTGAATAATCGCACTCATTAATGCCAATCCCATACCAATAATAAACCATACCCACGAAAATTCAGGAATGCTTTCCCCCATCAAAGGCATACAAGAAAATGAAAAAAAACCACTAAAGAATAACTGAATAATGGTCACACGTCGACTATCAACCTTGTTGGCAAAAATTCCAATGAGTATGACTTCTCCAGCAATTGCTAAGGCTCCCAACAAAGTCAAAATTTCGCCTTTTGAAAAATCAAAACTTCCCGGCTTTTGTCCTGAAACAAGTACAAGACCAATAAAAGCAAAAACAATACCAATCCAACAAGCAAAACGGGGAGGTTTTTTAAAAACAATCCATTGCAAGATTGGAACCATCGGAACATAAAGCGCTGTGATAAAAGCCGACTGACTACTAATAATCGTTTGAAGTCCAGCAGCTTGAAAAGCATACCCCAAAAACATGGATAAACCAATTGCCATCCCAGCAAAAACTTCATAAACAGTTATACCTTTTATAGAGCGCCAAAAAATTGCTCCACATATAAGGGATGCAGCAATAAAACGAAATCCAACAAAAAACAGAGGACCGCTATAGCGTACCGCAATGTGAATGACTAAAAATGTAATCCCCCATAATATTGTTGCAGCAAATATTGCCAATTCTGGTTTGCTTAATAAAGGATATTTAAACTGTTTGATATTCGTCATGAAAAGCCTTCTCCTCCAATTTTCCGCACAATTTATGAAACAATAAGCGTTCCAACTCCCTGTTCGGTAAACAGCTCTAGTAAAACAGAATGAGGGGTTTTTCCATTTAAAATGACAACACCTTCCACACCATTTTGAAGGGCTTTCACACAAGTCTCTACTTTTGGAATCATGCCTCCTGAAATTGTTCCATTTTCGATAAGTTTCTTAGCCTCAGAAACTGTCAATTCTTTTAAAAGTTTACCCTGTTTATCCAAAACACCAGGAACATCAGTCAGAAATAAAAGACGTTTAGCCTCTAATGCACCCGCAATAGCTCCAGCAAAAATATCAGCATTAATATTATAGGTTTTACCATCCCTACCTGGAGCCACAGGAGCAAGAACTGGTATCATTTCAGAACAAGCTAATAGATCCAGCAATGTACGATCAACTTCAATAGGCTCACCAACAAATCCTAAATCTAGAACACGTTCAATATGCGAATCAGGATCAATGACAGTTCTATAAGCCTTTTCGGCAAAAACCATATTGCCATCCTTGCCGCACAGCCCTATTGCCCATTCACCCTCAGCATTGATGAGAGCAACTATTTCCTTATTGATGGAACCCGCTAAAACCATTTCAACCACTTCAATGATCCGCTCATCGGTTACCCGTAAACCGTTTTCAAATCGTGATTCAATCCCCATTTTCATCAAAATTTCAGCAATTTGAGGTCCTCCACCATGAACAACAACAGGATTAATCCCTGATTGCTTTAATAGAGCAATATCACGCGCAAATGCTCGTCCCAAAGCAGGATCACCCATAGCATGACCGCCATATTTTACCACGACTGTTTTATTTTCGTATTTTTGCATATAAGGCAAAGCAGACGATAAAAATGCTGCTTGTTTTTCCAAAACATCGACAGCACTGTTTTTAGCATCATCCATTAATAGAGCCTCCTCATCACTTTTTACTATCTCTTAGTGAAATTTAGGAAAAGTGAAAACAAAAAAACAAAGCTTTACTCTATCCATCCCCCTGAAAATCGTCAATTTTCCTTCAAATTACAAAAAATAATAACCAGATGAAACAAGAAAATAACTTCCTCAATGAACGTAATAGCGAAAAACTAAACAAAATAAGCGCAAAAAACGTCACTATTTTATGATCTGATGTATAAAATTGAAGAGCAAAACTTTTAAGCTGCACTGTACAATCAACTCATTCAGTTCCCCTTATGGATACTTAACAATGAATAGGAATATATACAACCATTGATTTGCCAATTCACGGGCTTGTTTTAAAAAGAGACATCTCTCAAAGCCACCCAAGCCCATTTCGCGACAGTGCCCGTGAAGGGTATAACGATAAATCCATTGAGCGCCTCATCTTTACACTTATGAAGTAACAAGCCAGCACCATCGTTATATTTGCCAGCCCCCAATGTTGCGACAGATCTTGCATTAAGACGGTTCACAAAAGCCATTTTTAGTCCTTTCTTATACAAATTTTATTCACACATTCATCCCACTTTTGACGTGCAAATGAATGATTTTGATTGATTCAAGATAGATAAGTTTGAAATGAGAGAATCTTACGTTATTCGGGACTCTCATTCAACATATAAAACAGTTAATATTATTGTAAATCAAAGTATTATTCGAATAAAAGTTCTCATATTTTAGAGCAGGCTGTGGTTAAAACTATATGGAAATAGCACCTTATACAATCAATCATGAAAGGTTATAAGAGATAGATTGCCCAACAGCTTTTTTAGCCCTACTTGATAAGATTTTGCCATTTTAAAATTTTATGTTGGAGCTTTTAAAAGGGATTTTGTCTGTAAAAAATTTGGATTCTTACTGGATTGGTTCTACCTGATGATTAGCTTATATGATTTATTCACATAAGACTCTACGAACAAGCCTAATAACCTCGCACTTCTAAAAACGCTTTATGTGTACAAGAGGCTTACATTTGTATTACCGCCTTAAATGACGATCTTTTGTGGTACAAAAGATAAATGGCTATTACACTGGAAATATTATCAATCATTCAGTGCATCCTTCTATGGATAAGCCCTTTTAAACTATTATAAATATTCAAAAGTAAAACTTATCCATAAAATGGTAAAAAATTCTGCACAGCAGGAACTTACACTAAATCAATCGTCTCTCTTTTTTCTTTTCAAAGATGATAAGACAATCGAAAGTTTAATGAAAATAACCTTCCAAAAATATTTTCTCATTTACTTTGAAAACATTCACCTACTTTAACCAGAAATATTTTCAAAAAATTCTTTCATCCGTGAAAAAAAACCATGTGATTGTGGTGAGTTCTCATGATTTGAGAGCTTTTCAAATTTTTGCAATAGTTCACGTTGCTCGTGCGTGAGCTTCTGTGGTGTCTCAATCGTGATATGAATGTACAGATCACCTCTTAGCTGCTGACGGCGCAACATGGGCATGCCTTTACCTTTAAGGCGGAATTGACGTCCATTTTGTGTCCCTTCTGGGATCTTAACACGTGCTTTAACACCATCAAGGTCAGAAACTTCAAATTCTCCTCCTAAAGCCGCTGTTACCATCGAAATAGGAACACGACAGTGAAGATCTGCTCCTTCTCGCTGAAAAAATTCATGCGGTTTAACGGAAAGGAAAATATAAAGATCACCATTGGGACCACCACGAACACCAGCATCACCCTCACCAGAAAGACGAATACGCGTCCCATCTTCAATACCAGCTGGAACATTCACGCTCAACGAACGTTTTTTCTCTATACGCCGTGTACCCTGACATTTGGGGCATGGATCTGTAATCGTTTCACCACGTCCATGACATGTATGACATGTTCTCTCAATAGAAAAAAAACCTTGTGCGACACGCACACGACCAGACCCATGACATGTCCCACAAACTTGTGGACTAGAGCCCTTTCTCGCTCCTGAACCTTCACAAACATCGCACGTGACAGAACTAGGAATATTAATTTCTGCAGTTTTTCCTGAAAAGGCCTCTTCTAAGGTCACTTCCATATTATAACTTAAGTCTGCACCACGCTCGCGACCATCACCACGCTTACGGTGTGCACCTCCCATAATCTCACCAAAAAAATCTTCAAAAATATCAGCAAATCCACCACCGGCTGCAAAACCGCTAAAGGGATTGCCACCCCCTTGACCACCGCTATTTTCAAAGGCCGCATGACCAAATCGGTCATAAGCAGCGCGCTTTTGAGGATCTTTAAGAACTTCATAGGCTTCGCCAATTTCTTTGAATTTTCGCTCTGCCTCTTTATCCCCGGCGTTGCGATCAGGATGATATTGCATTGCCAACTTACGAAAAGCAGATTTCAATTTTTTATCATCACATTCACGAGTCACGCCAAGAATTTCATAATAGTCAACCTTCATCATGTATTCCTGATAGTTTTTCTATTATCCATCTTTATGGATAATATCTCTTTTAATTTATATTTTTAGCAACAAAGTTGCAACTTGTCTCAAATAATAAAGCCCAGCCTTATATTTCAAAGGCCGGGTTTATAAATTAATCAACACATATGCTGACACTATTTCTTCTTATCATTAACTTCTTCAAAATCAGCATCAACAACATCATCATTCTTTGTCTCTGTTTCAGTGTCAGCGCTTGCTGCTTGTGACGCTTCATACATAGCCTGTCCAAGCTTCATACTGACTTCTGCTAATTTTTGCATCTTTGTTGTTACTTCTTCTGTATCACTGCTTTCAAGCGCAGATTTCAAATCAGATATTGCTGTTTCAATCTGCCCCTTTTCTTCAGCTGATACTTTATCGCCATATTCATTGAGCGATTTTTCCGTCGAATGAATAAGAGCTTCCGCTTGATTTCTGGCTTCAACACCTTCACGGCGTTTTTTATCCTCAGCTGCATGTTCTTCTGCATCCTGTACCATTTTTTCAATATCAGCATCACTTAAACCACCTGATGCCTGAATACGAATTTGATGCTCTTTACCCGTTCCTTTATCTTTGGCTGAAACATTAACAATACCATTCGCATCAATATCAAAAGTAACTTCGATTTGCGGTACACCACGCGGTGCTGGGGGAATACCAACAAGATCAAATTGAGCCAACAATTTATTATCACTCGCCATTTCCCGTTCACCTTGGAAAACACGAATCGTTACAGCACTCTGGTTATCATCAGCTGTTGAAAAAACTTGCGATTTTTTCGTCGGGATAGTGGTATTGCGCTCAATGAGACGTGTAAAAACGCCTCCCAATGTTTCAATCCCCAAGGATAAAGGGGTGACATCTAGAAGCAACACGTCTTTGACATCGCCTTGTAAGACGCCCCCTTGGATGGCTGCACCCATTGCAACCACTTCATCGGGATTAACACCTTTATGTGGATCTTTGCCAAAGAAGTTCTGCACAACTTGCTGAATCTTAGGCATACGTGTCATACCGCCCACTAAAACAACTTCATCAATCTCACCAGCCTTTAATCCAGCATCTTTCAATGCAGCTTTACAAGGCTCGATGGTACGTTGCACTAAATCATCAACGAGTGATTCAAATTTTGCCCGAGTCAATTTCATTGTTAAATGCTTGGGACCCGATTGATCAGCCGTAATAAATGGTAAATTGATTTCTGTTTGCTGTGATGAAGAAAGCTCAATCTTTGCTTTTTCTGCCGCTTCTTTTAGGCGCTGTAAAGCAAGTTTATCATTCTTTAGATCAATACCTTGTTCTTTTTTGAATTCATCGGCAAAATAACCGACCAAGCGCATATCAAAGTCTTCACCTCCTAAAAATGTATCTCCATTAGTTGATTTAACTTCAAAAACGCCATCTCCTATTTCAAGGACTGAAATATCAAATGTACCACCACCAAGGTCGTAAACAGCAATTGTTTTTCCGTCCTTTTTGTCCAAACCATAAGCTAAAGCAGCAGCTGTTGGCTCATTAATAATCCGTAAGACTTCAAGTCCAGCAATTTTACCCGCATCTTTAGTCGCTTGACGTTGAGCATCATTAAAATAAGCAGGAACAGTAATAACTGCTTGTTCAACTTTTTCACCAAGATAAGATTCAGCTGTTTCCTTCATCTTTTGCAAAATCATCGCTGAAATTTGCGATGGAGAATATTTCTTACCCGCTTCTTCGACCCATGCATCGCCATTGTCACCTTTAACGATTTTATAAGGCACAAGTGCTTTATCTTTTTCAACCATAGGGTCATCAAAACGCCGCCCTATCAAACGTTTCACTGCAAAAACTGTCCCTTCAGGATTTGTTACTGCCTGACGTTTAGCAGGCTGTCCAACAAGCCGCTCTCCCCCATCCGTAAAGGCAACAACAGAAGGTGTTGTTCGCGCTCCTTCTGAGTTTTCGATAACCTTTGCGTTTTTGCCATCCATAACAGCCACACAAGAGTTCGTCGTCCCCAAATCAATACCAATTACTTTTGCCATATTATAATCTCCATTCAGCAAGCTACCTCAGCCTTCATAAAGCATCTTTTTAAGATAGCTCCTCACAACACTCAAAGCCCGTATCTGCTTTAAGCAACATAAATAATAATAAATCGCAAGTCGCCAACAAGCCTCGCTGCCTCGTATATAAGAACAGGATTTTATTGCTACAAGAGAATAATGAGAGAAACACCTCCAAAATAAAAAAAATCTTTTAAAGTAGGCACTCTAATAATCCATAAATACCATATTTATGAAAGGGTTAAGATCATAATATATTTTTCTTTCAATCCTCAAAAAATAGATCTATCTATAAAAATAAAATCATTGAACACGCGCTCTTGATTTTTCATCATGAATTAAGAAATACTGATATAAAAGCTTTTTAAAAATACCGTTTAAAGGCGAATAACTTATATCATAAAACGTTATAAACCTTCCTAAAAACTAAAACAGCCTGCATATCTTATGAATCTGTTTTTATGATCCTTCTTCAAGTATTAAACTGTGCTTTTCTAAATGTTCATATTGATAACAATATCATTGATCGATCGCCTCTCAAAAATTCTTCTTCTAATAGCCTCATCGTTCATTACTATTTGAAAGCAGTCTTTTAAATTTATCAAAAAAGCTTTTTCTTAAACTATATCCTTCTTAAAATTCGAAAGATATATAATAATACCTCTGTATAAACGCTTTAAAGTACCAAAATCTGTCGTAATACTAAGAGTTGATCAATTTTATGATCTTTCTCTATTGTATCTTTATTCAGTAAAGGAGTGGCGGACCATGGAATTTTATCATTTACAAATACTTTTGTGATATGAATAATGCTGAGAGATATTTTGTCTTTGTAAACCTTACTGTTTTCCTTTAAAATTGAAGAATTCTATGACTTTTCTTTTCATAATTTAAATCAATTTTATTTTAGTAATTCTTTGCTTTTATTTTAAATAAAAACTCTGCTAATTAAAAAATATTCAGAGTATGAATCTTATGAAGGAGGGTAAATTAATGCTGGCATCTATTATCAAGAAAATAACGAAACTCAACTATAAGAATACAATATATGCACTATATCCATACAAAAAGGCTATCGCAAATATCATTTGTGTTTTTCTTTTTGCTAGTATAACCTTACCAGCAAATGCTCAGCAATACAAACTTGGTGACATAGAAATTCTTAATCCTTGGGCACGCGAAACACTTAAAGGTGCAAAAGTTAGTAGTGGTTATTTTTATATTATTAATCACAGTAATATTCCAGATCGTTTAGTTTCTATTTCCACAGACGGCGTAAAAACAACAGAAATGCACACTATGACTGTTGTTAATGATATTATGAAAATGGAAAAAATGCATAATGGCATTGAAATCCCGGGAAATGGCGAAGTCACACTTAAGCCCGGTGGTAATCATATTATGTTTATGGGACTTTCAAAACCCTTCAAGCTAGGTGATAAAGTTAGTGCAAAATTAACATTTGAGAATGCAGGAACCATTGATGTTGATTTCTCTATAAAAGCTATGAAAACAACCTCACCTTCCAAACCCACTCCTGCTCACTAAGCCCTTTTTATTTAATTATTATAAACACACATTTTATAAAATGAAGAAGTGTAAAATTTTTACACTTCTTCATTTTGTTTAATGCCATAACATAAGCAAAAAACTATTCTCTTTTATGCGTTAAATAGGGTCAACTTCAGGGATACGCAAAACTTGTCCAGGATAAATTTTATCAGGAGATTTTAGCATTGGTTTATTGGCTTCAAAAATAAATGTATTTTTATCACCTTGCCCTTTTCCATAAACCTCTTCAGCAATTTTCCAAAGATTATCACCAGACTTAACCTCATAAAAACGAGAAGATTTTCTAAACGTTGTATCTATAACCTTTAATTGCTCAACATCCACAGAAGAAATGCCTTGTGAATTGCCAACAACCAAAAGTGCTTTTTCCAGTGTTTCCCTATCTGGAACCTCACCACTTAAAATAGCTTTACCGTCTTCAATTTGAATATTAACTTTTTCTGTATCGAGTTGAAAATGATCAAATGCGGCCTTAAAGTCTTTTTCTCTTGGTTCATGGTCCCCCATACCTAGCTTTTCCCCTACGGTTTTAATAAAATTAAAAAATCCCATTATGACCTCCTTATCGTATAGCAGAAACAAATTTTTGTGCATATATTGCCACATTCTTGTCTTTGCTCTTAAAACACATAGGCGGATTTTCTAAACTTCAACAATCAAAACTAAACATGTTCAATTTTGAGACAAAAATAAGAATAAACTTCGCAATAAATTTTAATAAAAAAAGCCTTTATGCAAATTTTCTCTCAAACGAAGGGATCTTAATAGACGTAGAAACATTATAAATTATGAAAGCAAAACAAGATTTTACAGGAATGACAACAGGTTTTTTACTTTGCTACAATTTGTATCATATTTGTTTTGCAAAAAAAATGTGAACTCCCATATAAATAAGTGTGGGTAATTTGCTACCACAGCAATAGAAAGGTCTAAGAAACCATGAAAGATACACCAACAATCACGCAAACGATTGTACTTGTTGATGATGATCGCAATATTTTGACATCTCTATCTTTTGCGCTTGAGACAGAAGGATATCGGGTTGAAAGCTATACAGATGGAGCATCTGCACTCAAAGGTCTCACACTTCACCCCCCACATTTAGCTATTTTTGATATTAAAATGCCCCGAATGGATGGGATGGAGCTCTTGCGTCGTTTACGTCAAAAATCTGATCTTCCAGTTATTTTTCTGACGTCCAAAGATGATGAAATTGATGAATTATTTGGTCTTAAAATGGGAGCTGATGATTTTATTACAAAACCTTTCTCCCAACGTCTTCTCATTGAGCGCGTAAAAGCTATTTTGCGCCGTTCCAATGCTCGTAACCAACCGCTTTCTACAGGAACTGCTTCTACCTCTTCCCTCAAACGTGGAGATCTTGTGATGGATCAAGAACGTCACACCTGTACATGGAAAGATAAACCTGTTATTTTAACTGTTACGGAATTTTTGATTCTGCAAACCCTCGCACAAAGACCAGGCGTTGTAAAAAGTCGTGATGCTTTAATGGATGCTGCCTATAGTGATCAGGTCTACGTAGATGATCGCACCATTGATAGTCATATTAAACGTCTGCGTAAGAAATTTAAACAAGTGGATGATGATTTTGCAATGATTGAAACACTTTATGGTGTGGGTTATCGTTTTCACGAGGTGTAAAACTGCTTTGTCGCAACAATTTGAATGGCAATCAAATCGATGACAGACAATTCTCAACTGGAAACTCTAAAAAAAATAGCCCCTAATGGTATATCCACAGCGCCATTTCTTATGTTTACTCATTTACACCTTCGAATACAACGTCTCTTTAGACAATTGCTTTTTTCCAGTCTCACACGCCGCATTGTTATATTAAATATTGCTGCTCTTGCCGTTCTGGTTACAGGCATTTTATACCTTAACCAATTTCGCGATGGTTTAATTGAAGCAAAAATTAAAAGCTTATGTACCCAAGGAAAAATTATTGCCGGAGCTATTGCAGCTTCTGCAACAGTAGATACAAACTCTATCCTCATTGACCCCCAAAAACTCTTAGAGTTACAGACTGGTGAAAGCGTTACACCCGCCCCTCAATCAACAGACTCTTGGGACTTTCCCATTAATCCTGAACAAGTTGCCCCTCTTCTACGACGTCTCATCACACCTAAAACGACAAGAGCACGTATCTATGATCGTGATGCTACTTTACTTCTTGATTCGCGGGTTCTTTATTCTAGTGGAGACGTTTTTAGATATGATTTACCCCCACTTAAAACAGAACAAAATATATGGGATCGCCTTACTTCATGGTATTCAAACACATTTTATGGAAAAGGTATTGCTTTTGATAGAGAACAAACAAAAAACCGTGATATTGCTTATCCAGAAGTATACCGTGCATTAAACGGATCTCTTGCTACCGCAAAAAGACGCAACAGACAAGGTCAACTTATCGTTTCTGTTGCCGTTCCTGTTCAACGCTATCGCGCAGTGGTTGGCGCCCTTCTTCTTTCAACAACTGGCTCCGATATTGATAACATTGTAAAGGCCGAAAGACTGGTTATATTTAAAGTCTTTGTCGTTGTAGGCAGTGTACTTTTGGTTCTTTCGCTCTTTTTAGCCCATACGATTGCCCATCCATTAAGCAAATTATCTGCCTCTGCTAACCGAGTGCGGAATGGCAATAATCAGCGTGTAGAAATTCCTGATTTTTCAATGCGTGAAGATGAAATTGGTCATCTCTCAACCTCTATTCGTGACATGACCAATGCTCTTTATATGCGTATTGAAGCCATTGAACGCTTTGCAGCTGATGTAAGCCACGAATTAAAGAATCCCCTCACTTCTCTCCGTAGTGCTGTTGAAACCCTCCCTCTGGCTAAAAATGAAGAAGCACAAGAAAAGTTGCTTGAAATTATTCAACATGATGTGCGTCGTCTTGATCGGTTGATTACAGATATTTCTGATGCCTCTAGGCTCGATGCAGAGCTTGCACGAGAAACCGCAGAGATCGTTGATATGACACCGCTTTTGGAAAGTCTTATTCATGCCGTTCAGGAAGTATACCGCAATGCACAAACCATCGATGTAAGCTTGAATATTATCCCACGTCCTTATGGAAAACCTTATCTGGTGTTAGGACATGAACTCCGTTTAGGGCAAGTGATTTCCAATCTTCTTGAAAATGCGCGTTCCTTTATTCCCCGTAATCGGGGAAAAATTTGCATTACTATGAAAAGTCATGCTTCAACTCTTATTTTAACCATTGAAGACAATGGCCCCGGTATTCGTTCAGAGAATATTGAACGCATTTTTGAACGTTTCTATACTGATCGACCAAATGAAGATGCTTTTGGACAAAACTCTGGACTTGGCCTTTCTATTAGTCGGCAAATCATTGAGGCCCATAATGGAACAATTACAGCCGAAAATATTATTGATCCAGCACTTGGAAAATGTAAAATTGGTGCACGTTTTATTATTATGCTTCCCCTCGTTAAATAAATCTTTTACCACAAAATAAAGAACATGAAAATAAAATGTGAAATACTCCACGCAAATTGTCTTCAACTGGGAGGAAAGGGGCTGTTGATTATAGGTCCATCGGAATCAGGGAAATCAACCATTACCCTTGCTTTGCTCGACCGCGCTGAGTGGTCAAAACGTGAAGCAAAACTTATCAGTGATGATTATACAATGCTACGTGTAAAAAATGGAAAACTTCATGGATACACGCCTGAAGACTTACAGGGCGGTATCGAGATTCGTGGTGCTGGTCTCTACATGATAGAATTTCAAAAGCAAACAATTATCGATTGTATTATTTTTCTTGGCCCTGAATACGAACGTTTTTCCACAAATAAAACTTTTCAATTTGAAGATTTGCACATTCCTCTTTTAAAACTTCCCTCTCTTCACGAGGCCGATTGTACAGCCATTTGTCAAGCTATTGAAGCATTTTTGTTCAGAAAAATATGGCATAAAACTGTCTAATTTTTTCCAAATATAAAAAAATCACACTTTTTTGCCTTTTTTTTGCAAATTTTTCTTGGCAGCAAGACAAAGCCTTGTAAAATATCCTTCCCACCAATATGGTTGGATCTTATTAGTTAACAGGAGTTTGCGTAAATGATTGGACTCGTGCTTGTAACGCACGGTGAGCTAGCTGTCGAATTTTTACATGCCGTGGAACATGTTGTTGGAACACAAGAAAAGTTCGCAACAATATGTATTTATCCCGATGACGATATAGATCAGCGCCAAGGTGATATTATAGCCGCAGTAACCGATACAAATACAGATAATGGCGTCATCATATTAACAGATGTGTTCGGTGGGACACCATCAAATATAGCTATTCCTGTTATTGAAAAAGGACGCGTTGAAATGATTTCGGGGGTTAATTTGCCCATGCTTATTAAATTGATTTCTATTCGCAAATGTCCTGATATCTCATTATCAGACGCGTTAAGAATAGCACAAGAAGCAGGGCGTAAATATATTAATGTACCAAGTATGATTTTATAGCGGATGATAAAATACTGATGCTTCCCAAAGATACCCTCCCCTCTAAACTTAGTCGTCATTTTAATATCTGTAATAAACGTGGGTTGCATGCAAGGGCTTCTGCAAAATTTGTACAAACTGTTGACAATTTTAATGCCACTGTTGAAGTTGAAAAAGATGGAAAAATCGTTGGTGGAACATCAATTATGGGACTCATGATGCTAGCGGCTTCATCCGGTTGCAACCTCACTATTCGTGTTTGGGGACCAGAAGCAACAGATGCCCTTAATGCTCTTGAAAAGCTCATCAATAACAACTTTGGAGAGGAAAACTAGCCCTTTCTCATAATAAACAAGAATGAAGATCCTTGGAGAATAAGAATTTTCTATCATTATCTTGAATTTTGATTTCTTCTCTCATTTTTATGCCGAGATTCATATCCACTGTAGATTGGCACAATTATTATAAATATGACAGCTTATCCTAATTGTATTATGCAGAATTTTTTTGTTTGCTGTTCTAACATTATTGGGCCTATTTAATAGTTATTGTGTATTATGGTTTTTATCCAACTTAATCATACTTAATCATATGATTTACATCTTTACAGAAAAGAGAATTTTGACTTGGATTGAATATGTTTGCTTTTAAGCAAAAGAAAAATAATATCAAGATAATTTCACAAATCAGAAATTGATAAACTTTTTTTATTTTCTGCTCGCTTTGTAGCCTTTATAATACACAAGCAATCCCCACCTTCAGATCATTGTAATGCATATTATGAAAACGCAATTTTTATTTTGATCGATATCATAACCATTTTCTTCAAACAAATAATCTTCGTACATTTATAATTATGGTAAGCATTTTTTAGACATTATTTTTCTATACTATTGCCTTATCTTCCGTGACATTTTTTACTTTCAATTTATCTGTTATTGCACTTTTTATCTTTTATTGCACTTGGGATAGCATCTTTTCATTATAAGGAGATAACATTATGGACCGTTTATTTAGTGCCCTTCAGATTCCTCAACAAACAACACAACAACTTGTATCGTTGCAAAATGGCTTACCAAATGCACAGTGGATTAATCCGCAGAATTTTCACATCACTTTGTCTTTTTTCGGTGAAGTTGAAAGTGATACAGAAGATGCACTTAGGCATGCCTTTGACATAATAAAGCTCCCTCCTTTTATGCTACAAATGAAGGGTTTTGACGTTTTTGGTTCAGAAAACGCTCCACATTTTCTTGTTGTCCGCATTGAATCTTGTGAAGCTCTCAATCTTTTACACGAAAAGATGCAATGTATTCGTAGCCACTTGAGGCTAGAACCTGATAAAAAAGAATTTACACCGCATATTACTATTGCGCGACTGCTCGATATTAAACCTGAAGATCTTCCTCCTTATCTGTCCTCTCGGAGTGATTTTTCATTTCCTCCCTTTGATGTTGATCATTTTGTTTTATTTTCATCGCCAGCTCCCTCAAGCGATGCTCCATATATTGTAAAAGGAAGTTGGTCACTTCAAAGATAAAAGGGTGTTTGTAACACCCTTTAAAACTCTTTGAGGAAAGACCCCATATACGCGAAATCACAGGAAATGCTGAATTTTACGCTGGAGACTTGTTATTAATATGTTTTAAGCCGAATCAGTTTCAACAGAAGCTTCTTTTGTTCTTCCTTTGGCCACACCCACTATCGCTGGACGTAAAACCCTTTCTCCAATAATATAACCAGCCTGAACCACTTGTTGAACAGTGTTATCGGGAACATCGGCATTAGGAATTTCAAACATCGCTTGATGAAAATGAGGATCAAATTTTTGTCCCTCTGGATGAATTTTCTGTACACCATGACGCTCTAATGCTGCCATCATGGCACGTTCAGTCATTTCAACACCTTCTGCCAATGATTTTAAACCAGCATCACTTTCTCGTGCACCTTCTGGAATCGCTTCCAAAGCACGATTGAGATTGTCAGAAACAGATAACATATCCCGTGCAAAATTAGCAATAGAATAAGCCCTTGCATCCGCTACATCACGCGCAGTACGGCGTCGAAGATTTTCCATATCTGCTGCAAGACGTAAAAGCTGATCTTTCAAATCTTTGTTTTCATCCTGCAAAGCCGCTAAAGGATCAACCTCATTACTTTCTTCTTCAACCTCTCCATGTGCTTCTGTTTTATGTGTTTTTAAAAATTCATCCGCTGCTTGTTTAAGTGTATTACGATCAGCTGGTTTTTTTAAATCGCAATTTTCAAATGAAGCGTCAGTAAATTTGTTTTTTTCATCAGACATAAAAATTCTATTCCTTCATAAGATTTGTTATTCTCGATATCGAAATTTTACAGACAAAAATCAAGGGGTATAGATGTATATAATACAATGAGCTTTTATAGTACAAATACTTAACCGTATCATTTTAACGCAATAACTGTGACATAAGTTGAGCTGTATAATCAACCATAGGCACAATCCTTGCATAATTAAGCCGTGTAGGACCAATAACGCCTAAAGCACCAATGACTCTTTGTTGTGAATCACGATAAGGTGCTACGACTAAAGAAGAACCAGAAAGTGAAAATAACTTATTTTCCGAACCAATAAAAATTCGAACCCCTGACCCTTCATCCGTTAAATCGAGAAGCTGGGCCATACTTTCACGTGTTTCAAGATCATCAAATAAATGGCGTAACCGTTCTAAATCTTCTTCTGCTTTCACATCTTCAAGCAAATTACTGCGTCCACGAACAATGAGGTGCATTTTATGATCAGCACCTTCTCCTCCCCAAAGAGCTAATCCCGTTTCAACAAGATGATGTGATAAATCATCAAGTGCAGCCCGTGTTTGTGCACATAGACACGCAATTTCCCCTTTAGCTTCACTCAATGTACGCCCTTGAATATGGGCGTTTAGAAAATTCGTCGCTTCTGTCAATTGTGCATGGGTAACCCCTTCTGGCAAATGAACAATACGATTTTCAACCTCACCTTGTTGAGTCACTAAAACGGCAAGAGCGTGCTCCCTATCAAGGCGCACAAATTCAATATGTTTCAATGTTCCTTCTTGTTTTGTTGCGAGAACAAGCCCTGCCCCACGGGAGAGGTCTGAAAGAACTCGGCTTGCTTGAACAAGAAAATTTTCAACCGATTGTGCATGACCTGCCTCTTTGACTTGCATTTCAATATTTTCTCGCTCTTCGTTTGGCAAATCACCGGCTTCCATAAATGCATCAACAAAAAAGCGTAAACCCGATTGGGTTGGCATTCGCCCTGCTGAAACATGCGGTGCATAAATCAAACCGAGATGTTCAAGATCACTCATCACATTGCGAATCGTCGCAGGTGATAATGTCTGTTGCAAAAGTCGCGAAAGATTGCGTGACCCTACAGGTTCACCATCATTAAGATAGGCTTCAACAATATGGCGAAAAATATCACGCGAACGCTCATCAAGATATTTTAGTTCATTATCAATAGATTTGTGCTTCATCACAATTGTTTCACTACTAAAAAACACTCTTCTCTTATATAAGTTTTGCCAATGTTTGGTCAAATAATCTAAAGTAGTATAAAAATATATTATCTTATTGAGCCATAAAACACCACATTTTATAATAATGATATAAACGTATAAATTATGTATGAGGTGTTTTTATTAGAGCGTGTCATTGGATATTTAAGATAGGAATTGGTCTCTTTAGGAGCTTGTTTATTTATAAACCACCGAGAGTATAAAATTAGATTTTTATCATAAGAAAGCTTTCATAAAAAATCGTCTCTCATGTCTTTTTAATCGTTGTCTTCACAAAATACGAAAAATTTTATTTGAATAAAATATCATAAAACGTGTAAAATAACCCTATCATATAAAATCAAGCAGAATATGTGTGTATATGAGCATTTAAGCTGGTTCCTAGCGCAAAAATAGTTCCCCTTTCATTTTTGGAGAAATCTATATGAGAAGTATAGCAGATAAAAGAGTTGTCATTGCGACACATAACACCGGCAAATTACATGAGATCACCACCTTGATTGCACCTTTCGGTTTAATAATACAATCAGCAAAAGAGCTTGGCTTGCCAGAGCCGGAAGAAACAGGAACAACATTTGAAGAAAATGCTTACATTAAAGCTTTTGCAGCAGCAAAAAAAACAGGACTTCCTGCTCTCTCTGATGATTCAGGCTTAGAAGTTGATGCATTGGATGGTGCACCGGGCGTTTATACAGCTGACTGGGCGATTCAAGCCGATGGTACACGTGATTTTCCAAAAGCGATGCAAAAAATAGAAGATGAGCTTCAAAAAGTCGGAGCGCGAGAAAAAAGCCAACGAAAATGCCGTTTTGTATCCGTCATTTGTATCGCGTGGCCTGACACTCATGCAGATTATTTCCGCGGATACGTTGAAGGAACATTCATTTGGCCTCCACGGGGAAATAAAGGCTTTGGCTTTGATCCTATTTTTTTACCAGATGGATATGAAAATACCTTTGGAGAAATGTCAACAGAGCAAAAACACGGCTGGCAATACAATGATATTCCCCCTCTTTCACATCGCGCACGGGCTTTTAAACTTTTGACAGAAAACCTTTTGGCATTCTCATGAATGAACCTTTTGGCATTTACATTCATTGGCCCTTTTGTGCTGCTAAATGTCCCTATTGTGACTTTAATTCACATGTTCGTATCCATGGTGTTGATCAGCCGCGTTTTGTCACCGCCTTTGAGCGCGAAATAGAAACGCAATATCATAAAATAGGTCCACGCCATATTACGAGTATTTTTATTGGTGGGGGAACCCCCTCTCTTATGGAGCCGCAAACTGTTGATGCCCTTTTGCAAGCACTTGCAAGAAAGTGGATACTTGATGATAAAGTTGAAATTACGTTGGAAGCTAATCCATCCAGTGTGGAAGCAGAACGTTTTCGCGGATACCGCGCTGCAGGTGTTAATCGGTTATCTTTAGGAATACAAGCACTCAATAATAAAGCATTGCGCAAACTTGGCCGACTCCATAATGTAGAGCAAGCTCTTTATGCTATTGATTTAGCAAGGAAAATTTTTCCACGCTTATCCTTTGATCTTATTTATGCTCGTCCCGAACAAACCCTTGAACAATGGAAATCTGAACTTGTACAAGCCATTGACTTGGCAGCAGACCATCTTTCTCTTTATCAATTGACAATCGAAGAAGGAACCGCCTTTAAACGACTTCATGATGCAGGAAGGCTTATCCTTCCTCCATCAGAGCTCGCAGCAGATCTGTATCATCTTACCCAAGAAATAACAGCTCTGTATGGACTTCCCGCCTATGAAATCTCAAACCATGCCATGCCTGGTGCTGAATCAGCACACAACCTTCTTTATTGGCGTTATCACCAATATGCAGGCTTTGGTCCAGGAGCACACGGTCGTTTTATTGAAAATGTATCAAATCATTCTTCCACCTTTTCAAAAACATCTTTATCACATCTTGAAAACCATGAACGTTATGTCACAATCAATGAAAAGAATCCCGAGCAGTGGCTTGCATTAGTCGAAAAAACAGGACATGGCTGTATTGAAACAGAACGATTAACTCTTCAGCAACAGGCGAATGAAATGCTCCTTATGGGGTTACGCCTTTGTGAAGGCTTGGAACTTACACGCTATGAAACTTTAAGCCCAAAACGCATCCCAATGGAAAAACTTATCGATTTACAACACCAAGAATTGGTAGAAATGGTGGATAACCAACGTCTAAAAGTGACAACCAAAGGACGTATTATTCTTGATCATATTATCAGCCAACTTGCAAACTAAAGCCTTTATAACAACATATTGATTTCAATAATAATTATTATTTTTTATAGCAAAAATGAAACTAAAATATTGTAAGACTTTTTTCAAAAGTTTTATAATATATTAATTCTTACTTTTTTTAAAAATAGCGGAGTGTGTGGATACAAACTATACAAAAGACGTATAAAAATGCTTTTTATGACTATTTTCAAGCACCTAAAATTATCGAAATATTTTGAGATAGAAAAGTATATGATAGTCTAACTTTCTTTTTCATAAGTGTAAAGAGAGTGATACGCCGGAGATTTTATATTATACTATTCATAAATTCCGTTGCATATAACAAACATTGAAGAGAATTTCTTTGCTAAAAAAGCTAATGTGATGCTATAAAAGATTTTTCATATATCTTTATTATCAGAAATATTAAAATTGATTGAACAAGCTTACCTTCTACTTTATCATGATTTTTTCTGTAACGCAGATTCTTTTGAGTAAAAAGAGCATGATAAAATAAACTGGAAGTGTGTTTCTATGGATTTTCTTCTAATAAAGAATCATTAAAACAAAGAATTTTTTGCGTGAAAACATATTAAGGCATATAGCGAAAATGAATGCATTTACGTTGTAGAAACTTTTTAGAAAAGTGACCTATTTTTATGTGTCTTTATGGCTTCAACTTGTCATCATATCAATTGTGATATAACGTTCATTCCTTCAATGAATTGCACGCTAATTGTTTCCCTGCACCTTAAAGGACGAACACTCTTAACCCAATCCAGTCTGTAAACGGCTTTACTTCTTAAAACAGGTTCCACTTGATTTTCCACTGATGTGATTCACTGAACTGAAGGCTTTACGAGCGAAAGTTCCAGTTTATACTCACCATCTACTCTAAAACCACTTAAGATGTTAAAACCTCAAACGACAATGTTTTATGGTAACAAAAGATAACGGCATTATTTATTGAACCAAGCAATTATTTCTTTAGGCAAAAAAATCAACAATAAAACGCTCATAAACAGCCGTAAGCGTTTCTAATGCATCAAGGGCAACACATTCATCTACCATATGCATCGTTTGCCCTGGTAAGCCAAATTCAACCACGGGGCAATAGTCCTTAATAAATCTCGCATCTGAAGTTCCCCCAGACGTAGAACATTCTGGTGTATTCCCTGTTACACTTTTAATAGCATTGGATAAAATTTGAATAAGTTTATCATTTTTGGTCAAAAAAACATCCCCTAAACTTGGAATCCATTCAAGCTGATAAGAGGGATATTGACCACTGTTATTTTTTGACTGCACCAAAGCAAGACACTTTTCAATTTTCGCCATCAAGGTTTCTTTTGTCCAAAGATCATTATAGCGTATATTAAAACGAACTGTTGTCTGCGCTGGAATAACATTGGCCGCCAAATTACCAGTATCAATGGTTGTTAGCTCTAAATTACTGGGTTGAAAATTCTCTGTCCCTTGATCTAAATCCGTTTGTGTTAATGCTTGAATAAGTTTACTTGCTAAAGGCAAAGGATTGGCAGCCCGCTCTGGAAAAGCAACATGACCTTGAAGACCTTTCACAGTAATGATCCCAGAAATCGATCCGCGGCGACCAATTTTGATAACATCACCAACAGCCTTTACGCTTGTTGGTTCACCCACAAGAGCTGCAGTCCATTTTTCACCTCTGTTTTCTGCCCATTGAAGAAGTTTCACCGTGCCATTAATAGCAGGCCCCTCTTCATCACCAGTAATCAAAAGGCTTATTGTGCCTTTAATGGATTGTTTCTCAAGAACCCGCGCTAGAGCGGCAATAAAACAGGCGATACCGCCTTTCATGTCAACAGCCCCCCGCCCATATAATTTCTCCTGATCTATAACAGCTTCAAAAGGTGGATAAGTCCAATCTTCTAATGCACCTGGCGGTACAACATCCGTATGACCTGCAAACATAAGATGGGGTCCTTCACTTCCCATTTTTGCATAAAGATTTTCAACATTATCTGTATTTTTATCCGTAAAAATAGGACGCTCAACATGAAATGCCATTTTTTTCAAAAATTGTTCCAACGTTGATAAAGCCCCTGCTTCACAAGGTGTAACAGAAGGACAACGAATAAGTGCCTGTAATAGCTTAAGTGGATCTGTAAGAACAGACATAAAAACCCCTTCCCATTTGTTATAATCATCGGAACTTAAGATTATTACGCTGAATGGCAAAAAAGATAAAGCAAAAACATTGAAGACACTCAGCAAACCAAGCAGGGGAGGACAATCGTGCTGAGAGCTTCAATGGCTTCCTCATCATGCATGACGAAGCACACATACAACGAAACACTCAAAAAAAAGTTCCGTTAAATATTGCTCTTATCTGCATATTTGCAAATTTTTTACGCCTCTAATTTATATGAAGCGAAATTAATAGCGTGTAGTCTATGAGCATTTTCTTTCAACCAGGCGCGATACGTTTTACTATCAGGGTAAAGTTTTTCACAAAGAGCCCAAAATCTTGGTCCATGATTCATTTCAACAAGATGAGCAACTTCATGAGCGACAACATACTCAACAACTTCTTTTGGTGCCATAATAAGGCGCCAAGAAAAAGAAAGACGCTTATCGATGGAACAAGATCCCCAACGACTTTTTGTATCTTTATAACAAATGGATTTGACTTTACGCTCTACCTGATGAGCATAATGTGCCACTAAAGGCGTTATAATAAGCGCTGCTTGTTTTTTTAAAACATCAGCAACGCGTCTTGGAAGATATTCTAATTGACCATAAACAATAATTTTAGGCCCTTGCTCCGCATCTGCTGTAACAATTTTTGTTACTCCACGTCCTTTTTCATGCTTTATGGTATGAGAAACACCCAAGAAAGGAATTGTTGCACCCTCTTTGAGACAGATATTTTCATGAGACATGTGTATGCGCTTAAGGCGCGCCTCAATCCAAGACCGATGTTTTTCAATAAAACTTTCAATCACATAGGGATTTATCGCTGGTGGTGTTGTTACACAAATCTCCTGGCTTCTGGCATCCATACGTAAGGTAAAACGGCGCGCGTGCTTATTTTCCCGCACTCGTATAGGGATAGCACGATCAGAAAAAATAAAACGCTTTTCAGAAATACTCATATGTTTATCTTCATCATCAATAAATAGCCCCTTATTTTGCATTAATCTGATTAATTAAAGATCTCAAGGCTGTTTCTAGACAATCTAAATCCTGTGGACGAGAAAAACGGTGATCTGCATCACGAACAAGTGTCATTGTTACATCATGGAGAGGCAAATGATCAAGTAAAGTCAATGTATGCTGATAGGGTATCTCCACATCTTCCATCCCTTGTAGAATATGGATTGGGCACCCAACATCAATGCATCCCTCCATGACACAGTTATTTCTGCCATCTTCAATAAACGCTTTTGTAAAAGGAACAGGCTCTGTATAACTAATTGCGGATCGTTCAATATGCTCCGCTTCTTCCAAAATTTTCCACTTCTTCACCCCTAACCCTGATTCTATCAATGTTTTTGTAAAATCAGGTGCTGGAGCAATCAATATCATGCCAGCAAGCTTTTTATTTTTCTGCGCTAGCAACTTAGCAAGCCTTAAAGCAATCCATCCCCCCATAGAGGAACCAACCAAAATTTGTGGCCCCTCACAATAGGTTTCAAAAACCGCTAAACTTTCGCTCACCCAACGTGAAATCGTTCCTTGAAAAAAATCACCGCCTGATTCTCCATGCCCAGAGTAATCAAAACGTAAGCAGGACAAATCATTCTTCTGAGCAAAATTATCAACAAACACCGCTTTATCCGCTAACATATCCGATAGATAACCATGAAGCCAAACCAAACCTGGAGAGTAGCGACCTTTGCGATGACGCACTGCAAGAGCAGTATCCTCAAACGAAAAAAACTGGCAAGGAATATTTTGATTCATAATTCTTTTTCTCCATAAAACAATTTCTTTAAATCAAGAGAAAAACTTTTATAATCTAAATTCTTAAAAAAGTAACAAATCAAATAATGAAAAATACACGAATTATAGTTGTTTTTATGTGTATAATTGTATATTAAGTAACCATAGTTGGATCAAAATTAAGGAGCATAAACCATTCGTAGACCGTTTAAAATGACACCTACCCAAAAAGATGGGCCGCGTTCAAATCATGATATTCGGGTGCCTCATGTTCAGCTTATCAATGATGAGGGACAACATCAAGGAGTTGTTGCGATACAAGAAGCTCTTGCTATGGCCGCAGAAGCTGGGCTTGATTTGGTTGAAATTGTACCAAATGCGGAACCGCCCGTGTGTAAAATCATCGATTTGGGCAAATTAAAATATCAAACTCAAAAAAAAGCTGCTGAAACACGCAAAAAACAAAAAGTCATTGAAATCAAAGAGATTAAAATGCGTCCGAATGTTGATGTCCATGATTATGGAGTCAAGCTCAGGGCTGTTCATCGCTTTATTGACCATGGTGATAAAGTAAAGATTACTTTGCGTTTTCGTGGTCGTGAGATGGCTCACCAGGATCTTGGATTAAAGCTTCTTCAGCGTATAAAGGAAGATACAAGTGGTATTGCCAAGATTGAATTGGAGCCAAAGCTTGAAGGGCGGCAAATAATGATGGTGATAGCACCTAAATAGTTTTTCATTGAAATAATGTCTGTATGCAACTTGTAAAGATAAGCGGATGGATATTAGTTAGGGGCGTTACGGAGAGCTTTGTGGTGCTTTTGAGGTTTTGTAAATCTGTATAGTCCCTTTTAAAAATTTAATAATGCTTTCTCGACTTATAAGAAGAATGTGTTTTTTTGCATATTATTTTTTGTATATTAAATGAGAGAGCATAAACATCGTGAGATCTTCTTCATTTTGAGATCTCTTATTTGTGGAATCCGGCAAAAAAATTATTTTCTTGAACATCACAAACAGAAATAATACATAAAATATTAAGAAAGTAGAAATGTCTTTTATGAACTATTTCAAATGGCAAAGCCTATAGCAATATGGAAAAGGGTAAAGGAATGAGGATGTTAACTTGAACTTTCATAATCGTAAAGATAATGGTGCCCATTAGTACAATCATTCTCATCTGTTACTCGTAATAGCAACATACTGATTTATAAAAATAATTCATTGTTTTGCATGTTGAGTAAGAGTCTCAAAGATCGTAGGATTCTTTACATTTCAAATCTGTTCCATGTTGAATCAATCAAAATCTCTTGCTTTGCACATCACAAAGGGAGAAGCCTGCGTGAATAAAAACGGTACAAGAAAAGAGTAAAAATGCCTCTTATAAAGAGTCTCGAGTGCCAAAAATTTGTCGCAGCACCCATGAGCTTGCAAGTGTGTGATGGTGCTGACTTGTTCCTTCATAAGCGTAAAGATGTAGGTGCTTAAACAACACTTTACAAAACAGTATTCAATATGCCAGTGGGCAACCTGTGTTTATTTTTTTTAATAAGAGATCATCTCCTCAGTACAAATTTTCCCTTATTATCCACTCTATTGTCAGCATTCCCAGTAACTTTAGCCACTATCTCTTTTAAAGGGAAATCGTTTTGTTGGTTTAAGACCAAAGCCTTTAAAATTTTTTTATTCCTTTAATATAACCTTTTGAAGGTTATAGGATAAAGCGGATATGCAACATTATAGAGTGAAAATGATGTATTTATAAATGCTCAAAGCATTAAAAATTTCTTGCGCGATATTTTACATTTGGAGCGGAATAGAATAACATATTAATTAATAATGATAATTTATATTTTTTCTCTTCAAATAAGAGAAGTAAATATCGTAGGTTTCTCTCATTTCAAATCTTTTCAATATGAAATCACACAAAAATATTCGCTTGCGCGTCATAAGTGGTGGTATCATATGCATAGAAAGAAGCCATAATCCTTCTATGAACTTTTTCAAGCGTCTAAGGGACAGTTGCAATATGGGAATGCCAATTAGAGTAATGATATCAGCTTATATCTTATATAAATGAAATAGTTTTGCACAGACCATTTATGGGAGGATTTTACATTATACGAGACACTGTCACATGGAAGAGTATGACACATATTGAAAGAAGAAGACCCTTTTTATAAAAAAGATTAAGGGGCTTTTGAATTAAGAGCGCTTCAATCTTGCATAAAACAACAAGAAAATATAGAAGCACTTCATGGCCAAAAAACAACTTTCCTCTTTTGATAAACATCTCATTATTCGCCTTTTGCGAGAAAATTTTCATAAACATGCGCGTTGGTACAGTGCAGCTATTATCTCAATGATCATTATTTCCTGCACAACTGCAACCAGTGCATGGATTATGCGTGATGTTGTTAATTATATTGTTGATGCGCAAAATTTTGCTATGATCGTTTTGATTTCTAGCTTCATTGCCTTTATCTTTATTCTTAAAGGGATTGCAACTTTTGCCCAAACTTACTTTTTAAGCAAAGCAGGCAACAGTATCATTGCTGAACAACAGCGCAAAATTTATGCGCGCCTTATGGAACAAGGTGTCTCTTTTTATCATAATAACACGTCATCTGATCTGCTTGTTCGCGTAACCCATAATGCGACAGCTGTGCGTAATATCATTGATACTATTATCACAACTTTTGTGCGTGATTTGCTTTCCGTTAGCGGTTTGTTGCTTGTCATGTTCATTCAAAACTTTGTGTTAATCTCCATTACTTTAATCGTAGGACCACTGGCTTTTTTCGGTGTTCGAATGGCTTTAAAACGCGTTCGTCGCCTTATGGAAAAAGAACTTCTTTCACTTGGTGAAATTATCAAAATCGTACAGGAAACGGCTGTTGGCATTCGAGTTATTAAGGCTTTTTCACTAGAAGAAGTCATGAAAAAAAGGATGGACAAAGCCATTTGTGATGTTGAAAAACAAACAAACAGTATTGCAACACTTGAAGCGATTACCAATCCGATTATGGAAACACTCACAGGTGTCGCCATTGCTGGTATTATCTGTTTTTCTGGATACCTTGCAACCCAACGCGCAGGTGTTCAAGGTGAGTTTATGTCCTTTATTGTTGCTTTACTTTTAGCTTATGAACCCGCAAAAAGACTAGCAAATGTCCGTGTCAAAATTGAATCTGGCTTAGTCAATATCCGCACGATGTTTGAAATACTTGATCGTCCCATTACTGTTACAGAACATAAAGAAGCTAAAGATCTGAATAAAACGCAAGGAGCTATTCGTTTCGAACATGTTTCTTTTGCATATACTGATAACAAAATGGTATTAAAAGACATCAATCTAGAAATAGAAGCCGGAAAAATGACCGCATTAGTAGGACCATCCGGTTCAGGAAAGTCAACACTTATCAATCTTATTATGCGCCTCTATGACCCCACAAAAGGACGCATATTGATTAATGATCAAGATATCCGCTACGCAACATTTCGTTCTCTGAGAAACCTGATGGCCTATGTAGGGCAAGATACTTTTCTCTTTCAAGGGACCGTTAAATATAATATTGGGCTTGGAAAAGAAGGCGCTCGTGATGACGAAATTATCGCAGCAGCAAAAGCAGCAAATGCTCATGACTTTATTATAAATTTGCCAAATGGTTATGATACACAAATAGACGATAATGGCTGTAATCTTTCAGGGGGACAAAAACAACGACTCGCTATTGCTAGAGCAATGATTCACGATAGTGAAATTCTCATTCTTGATGAAGCAACAAGTGCGCTCGATTCACACACCGAAGCACAAATTAATGAAGCCATTCATCATCTTACCAAAGGGCGTACAACAATCATTATTGCTCACCGTCTTTCAACGATTGCTCGCGCTCATAAAATTGTGGTCATACAAAATGGACAACTGATTGAACAAGGAACTCAGAAAGAATTGCTCGCAAAAGAACATGGATTTTATAAAAAACTTCATAATATCCAGTTCAAAAAACACACGCCCTAATTTCTAGGTATTTAAAGAATATTTAAAGTAAAAAATGAATAGAAGCTAACGCTCGATTTGTGAAAAAGTATTATTTCAATTAGGAATTGGCAAAAATTTATGGTTTATCGAAAATAAACTTATTGGATTTAGATGAAAGCCTTTTCTTTTATTTTGTTGAATGTCATTGAGTTTTAATCACGCAATGAGAACAATCACCTTCTTCTCTCTTTAAGAAAGTGATAAAATATTCTTCAATTTTACCAATCCTAAAAAGAGGATACCATCAAGTTCTGAAAAAACTTCCACGAAGGATAAGGAATCTAGATTGATACTACCTTTATCCATATTTATCTTTATGCTAAAAACTTTTTCTCTTTACACCTTAAAAGTACAAAGATTCCTACTCAATCTAATTTGTAAATAATCCAGATTTTTATCGAATTCATTCTACTCTATAATGATTTATGTGATTCACGTATACAAGGCTTAACGAATAAAACCGCCCCTAAATATCCATCCATATACTTTCAAAATACTTGGTCAAAGGCTACATGCCTTACTATCACTACCCCTAAAATGATAGTTTTCTATGGATAACAAGATAAGCTATCAATTATGCTGCAAATTATAGGCATACTCAGCGTAAAAGAAAAAGATTAAAAAAATAAGAAATGATTTATTCTAAAACTTTTGACTATCGTAGATTACTTTAAATGTGTTTGAAAATAAAATCGATATTTTATAAATTCTACACTTGCCTCATGCTTTTATTTATCGCGTTCTTTAATGAGCGCACGCCCTTCATGTGAAACAGAATGGCATTCTGTTGCAAATTCACTGGCTTGTTTTAAAGAGACGTCTCTCAATATTCTTCCAAACTCATTTCGCGACAATATCCGTGAATTGTATAACAATGAATCCATTGAGCACCTCCATCTTTACGCTTATGAAGGAGCAAGCCAGTACACCATTCACACTATTTTGTCAGCTCGTAGGTGTTACGACAGCCCTTAGTTCTTGAGATGATTCATAAGAGGCATTTTGAGGCATTTCTTAATCGCTTTTACTACGCAAACTTCTTCACTTGTAATATACAAGCAAATGGTTTTGATTGCTTTAATATGAGAGAGATTTTCAATGAGAGTAGCTTACGGCATGCAAAATTTTAATTCAAGGTAAATAAAGATAAATTAACTTTATAAATCAATATGTTGTATACAATACACTCTTTAGTCAACAGCATAAAATGGGATTAAGAATAAGGTTTAAGTATTTTTCTAGTCTAAGCTTCCTTACCGGCCCGAGAAATGAGAGACAAAAAATAAAGAATTTGTTTTTTTAAACTTTAATCTTTAGTAGTCTCTTTCATAAAAGAGACCAATACTCGAGTTTTTTTCATTTCCTATAGAACCTTTAGCTTTAAGGTGACGCGAAATATCCAAATTAATTGTCCCTTTCGTTGTTCCATCAGATCCTGCTTCAAAGCCTAAATAAATGTTATTGTGTATGTAGCGTCCAATGCGTAAACCTGTATTACCCTTTTCATTAACGATAACATCAAGATCATCAAGTCCAATTTTAGTTCGTAAAGTGTTCAACAAAGATGTGTTAGAACCACCCGCAAGATCAGCGGCTGCTGCCGCAAGTTGAGCAATCTGAAATGGTGATAGTTCATTAAGAGAGCGCTTAAAAATCAAACGTGCCAAAATCTCATCCTGTGGCAAATTTGGTTGTGAAGAAAAATTAATATCAAGATTATCAATTGTTCCACTTACGGTTACAGTTACGCGAATATCACCACTGTTATTGTTGGTTACAAAATAAACCGTAGGATTAAGATTACCGCTAAAACTCGCTTGTCCTTGATCAAAATTAAGACGTTGTGAAAGAATATCAAAACGTCCACGAATCATTCTAAATTCACCCACTGGATGCACATCATTTAATGCGCCCGCTAAATTAATGCTCCCTCCCAGTTCAGCATCTAATCCTTTTCCCCGTACAAAAAATTGATTGCGTGCTGTAATACGCATATTTGATAACACAACAGATGATGATTCCTCTGTGACACTAGGGCTTTTATTCGTGCTCTTAACATCAGCACGTTCAAGTGTTGTTTGAATTGGCTTTGTTAAATTCTTATTTTTGACATCAAGAAACTTAGCATTGTGAAAATGATCAGGAACCAGAATTTCAGCCTTTTCAACGATGATATCTCCACCAATAACAAGATCACTTAGAAAATGACCTTTCATTGTCATATCACCTGACAATGTCGCAAGAATCATAGAACCATCATTATAATTGGCATTATCAAGATGAAAGATCAAATCTGTCTCTAGATCATTAGAAATACGACCTGAAGCAGAAATTCTTCCTCCCTCAGACGAAGAAGCTGAAGCTTTCTCTATAAGAATATGATCGCCATTTAATTTGCCTTCAAGCGTTATATTATTCAATCCTACGTGGGTTTTTGAATCCAAAAAGCTACCATCGGCTATAGAAATATTTCCAATAAATTGTGGCTTTGATAACGCACCATTAAGAACTGTATCAACTCTTGCTGTACCCGTTATATATGCACCACGCTTAGCTAATAAGAGATTAACAAAATCAAGAGGCATTATTCCTTTAACGTTTAATTTTGCCTCTGAACCATTAAAAGAAACAGGCCCATGAATGGAAAGAGCTAATCCTTTATCTCCAGTTGCTATCATATTTTCAATATGCAATGTCGATTTTTTATAAGAACCACGAGTATTTATATTGATTGACATCGGTCCTTTATGCGTCATAGTGGTTAAGCTTTGACTAGAAAGCTCAAAATAAGCCGATGGATCCTTCTTTGTCCCACTAATATTAATTTTGCCTATCACCATCCCATCAAGCGCCTGTCCTGCAATAAAGCTATTCGCCAAACGTGCTGATAAATTTTGCAAATTAATATGAAGATCAAGTTTGTCTTTTTCTAAAGATACCAGCCCTTGAGCTTGTGCTTGTACTCCTTCTCCTGTTAAACTTGCATTCACAGTAAGATTCTGATCTATAGTTTTCCCCGTAGCAGAAAGTGAAAAAGGCATAATTTTTTTATCTTGAAGAGCAACGGTTGTCAGTTCCTCACCTTTTATATCATAGGTTATATTAGGTTTTTTAAAATGACCACGAATCATAACCTTTCCTGTTACACTCCCTGCTGCTCCAAGATCGTATTTCCACAGATTGGCTAAAGTAGCAGGGAGAGAATCTACGGTAAGTTGCAAATTCAGGGTATCTTGAATATTCCCCGCAAGGGTAATTTTACCGCCATTTATTGTAATTCCTAATTCATTGATTGTCATTCCATCTTTATCAAAAACAATTATCGATGGTTTTGGCAATGTTGCATGAAAATGGTGCTGTTTTAAGTCTACGGTTTCAATTTGCACTTCTCGTTTTATACCTTTTGGAAGTTCTACACTCATTACACGACCAGAAAGCTGAGCATTAAGAGCATCATGCAACATCGCTTGGACAGTAAAAACCGTTTGTTCATTATTTCTATTGGCGCGAGCATTTAAACGATTGACCCTTATCAAAGGAGTTTGGATATGCTCTGCATTGATAACACCTTCAAACTGTGCCGTACCAAAAGGATCGAATATGTCGGTATCTATTGCTAGTTTTTTTATTTTATTCTTGGCAAAATTCAAATGATTAACATGCGCCTTTACATGAGCTTTTTGTCTACCATTTTGTTCATCAAAAATAAAATCTCCTTTTACTTTTCCACTACCATCCTGTAAAAATAACGCTGAAAGCACTGAAATATCATCGGCATCAATATGCAGCGCTCCTTTCAAAAAACCTCCAAGTTGTTGAGAAAGATCACCCGTTATTTTTGCACTTCCCCCTTTAATATTAATATTCTCAAGTTTTCGAATTTTATGAGAATCCTTAAAAGAAGCAGATAAATGTAGAGGTTTATGAGCAAAAACGCCTTCACCTTTTACACCCCCCGTTAAAGAAGTAACAGGTGTTGTATTATCTATAAGTGCCTTTATGTTAAGTGTTGTATTTTGAAGTTCCTTCCCCATAACAAACGCTTCAGCAATATGAGCAGTTGTATTGAGCTTTATATGGCTATTGCGCCCTCTTGCTGTTCCTTGAATTGTAAGAGCACCGCTTATCTTCGGATCTAATTTGGCAAGATCAGATATTTGAGCAGATAAATCCATTTTAGCGCTTTCATCCGAAAAATAACCATTAGCCTGTATGTTTGTATATTGATTTTTCAAATTCAAATGACGTAGAACAAAGCCCATCGTATTGTGGGCAACACCACCTGAAAGAGTGATATTTCCTTTGAATAAACGATCAAAAGGCTGCATGCCTATTTTCATATTGTCAGCCATTCCTGATAATTTCAGATCAAAAATGCCACTCAATAAACCAATCGTTCCTTTGGCTTTAATATCTGCTCTACCAGAGAGAGGTTGTTTACTGAATACTTCTAAAGGAGCTAGTGTTTGGGCTTTTAACCCAAGATCGCCTTTAAAAATAAAATTCTCCATTGTCCCCTTTAACCAAGAAGAAAAACCCTTAGCCGTAACACTAAGATCATGAATAAAAATTGGTTTATTCGAAACAATATCCGTATCTAAATACATATGAACGGCTTGGCTTAAATCTTCTACGCCCCCTCCCTTAATCTTTTTAACCCCTTGAAGCGTTCCATTAACCTGAACACCAACATGACGAGAAGCCGCATTGTCGAGATTTTCGCTTACGCCCCCCATATCAAAAACCGCATCGCGAATATAAATATTATTATTGCTAAAATGATTGACAACCAGCCGCCCATTCCAAGATTGTTGTCCTTCGCGACCATAGTCAATGTTCAAAGCAAGAGTCTTTGCAGGTTTTGACACCTCTGATATGGGCGAATGAACAAACTCCTTTTCGTTATCAAGAGCCATTTTACCATCAACAAAAAGCCGCCGCAAAAAACCATCGGCGGTTATTTCAGCATTGGCGATAATATTCATTGCTTTGCCCTGAAGAACCATCTGATCAAGGTGGGTTACCCCCTCTCTTGTCCTTCTTGCCTCTGCTTTTAATATTATATCAGATGCGAAGAGATGACGATATTGAGAAGGTATTAAAGGATCCAATCTACCCTCTAATTTCGTAGAAAAACTGTGTCCTTCTGAAACACTTGCAAGAATAACATGACCATCTAAAATAGAATGATGATCGGATTCTAAAGAAAGTTTGATAACCAAATCATCAAAAGTACCATCACCTTTAATCGCGAGATTTAATGCTGGGCGTTTTTCGATGTTAAAAACATTGGCCAAAATACCATTTGGCGGTTCATCGGCAGAGATATCAATTTGAGCTGTACGATTGTTCTTTGATATCTTGGTAAAAATAGAAAAAGACCCTGGTGTATCTAAACGATGCGCCACCATATCAACATCAAAATGACCACTCGCCAAAGTGAAATTACCCTCTAAGGACATATCAGCAGAAAAACCAAAAAGATTCTGCTCAAACGTCACATGTTGCGCTGTAAGTGCATTGATTGAAAGAGCAAGCGGCAATTTTGGTAAAGAAAACCTACCTATCTCAAAAGAAGAATTGCCTTGTGGTTTGCGCAAAAACGTAACCTGTTCTGCCGAAAGCTGATTAATATCCATCCGCCCTTTTAGCAAGGCTAGACGATTCCAATCCATTTTGGCATTGGTAATTTTAAGCCAAATTCCCTTTTTATCACTGATAGTAATAGCATCAATTGATGTTTGAGAAGATAGCGCTCCTTGCATATTGTGTAAGCGAACTTGACGATTAGGCGCTGAAAGCTTGCTTTCAATTAAAGAAACAAACCATGAACGATCGTCTGCTATCTCTTCGCTAGAAGGAAGACGGTCTTCTCTTTGTGCAAGAACAAAACCACCGACCAAAAAAAACACAAATCCAAAGAAGAAAGCTGATAAACGTACACTTTTTTTCATTAAAATGCTTGTCCTATACCCACATAAAAACCCATGCGAGGATCACCCTGCTCTCTTTTTAAAGGAAAGGCTAAATCAACGCGTACAGGACCAACACCTGTCATATAGCGACCTCCTATACCGGCTCCCCATTTAATTTTTTGAGAAAAATCAAAATTCGCTTTTTCCCCTACGAGACCTCCATCAAGAAAACCGACAAATCCTATTTTATCATTTAAAGAAACACGCAATTCTGCCGATCCCTCAATAAGTGCTCGTCCGCCAACAATCGCATTATTTTCTGTTTTGATACCAATATTACGATAAGCATAACCACGAACAGAGCCCCCACCACCAGCAAAAAAGAGCGTATCTGCAGGAACTTGTGCTGCATTATTTCCAAGAATTGTACCAAGCTTTGCCCGCGCAGCAAAAACAAAACGATCCCCTTCATCCAACGCCCAATAAGAACGGCCTTCTGCCGTTACTTTTGTAACAAAATTGCTAAAACGCATCTCATAAAAGGGCTCAATGAAAACTTCACCATATAAACCTTTTGTTGCATTAAACTTATTATTACGACTATCATAAATCAAACCAGTAGGAAAACCAATTGTTGTAAAATTACGGCTTCCAAAATAGATATCACGTGAGTAACCATTTGAAACTTCTATAGCAGCCTGTCCCGATAGATTACTATTGAAAATATGCGTAATACCTAATTTCCCTTTGATAGCTTTTGTTGTGTAATTTTCCAGAACATCTTGCTGTATTTTTAATTCTGACCTGAGATCTGTATCAGGTGTGAGTACACCCGGCTTTATAAACGTACCACCGAAAAGATAATCAAAATTTTTAAAATTGTATGATTGTTTTTTATTGCTGCCAACACCACTCATTTTTGTTTCGATTTTAAGAACTTCTGCATGACCAAAAAGATTGTTATGCATCCAATAAGCTTCAAAACCAGCACCATCTAATGTTGAATAACTACCCCCTACACCAAAACGACGCGGTTTACGTTCTTGTACAATAAGCATAAGTGGTAAACTGCCATCTGGGTTAATGGTATCAGCCTCACGGATATTGATCGCACGAAAAACACCAAGGCGTGCAAGACGTTCATTTGCCTTCGCTAACGCATCGGAATCGTATTTCTGGCCGGGTTTTAATCCGGTCATCCATGCGATATAAGCTGAATCGACACGTGGTTTTTTACTTATATTACGGACACTTAAAGGACCATAATGAGCCTTTGGTCCAGGATCAACAACAATCCTTCCTTCAATATGCAACGCAGCATGATCAGCCACGATATCACTTTTTATAATTTTAGCTTTTGCATAACCTTGTTTACGCCATCCTTCTACCGCCCATTTTTCTGCTTTCAAAATGGTTTCAGATTTGGCAATAGCACCAACTTTATAGCCCAATTCTTCAATTGTGGGCATTTTATGCGCTTTACGCTTTTCAGGAAGCGCTACTTTATCAATATCTGCAATACTAAAAACATATTGTGGGCCAGCATTAATCGTAATAACAATATTGGATTGTGCTGGTAGTTGCGTTACTGGACTTAAATCAGCCGCTTCTAAGCCATTAATTTTAATACTAATAACACCACCATAGCGCCCATCTGCATAAAGAGCAGAAAGAATAGCACGATAATCTGAGCGTGCTTTGGCTAATAAACCAGAAGAACTCGCAGAAGCTTTCTCTTTATCTGAAAAAAGAGAAGAAACAGATTTAACTATTTTTATGCCTTCCGATGGCGCTCCTGGTGGGGTGATAATATCAACTTTATAAAATCTCTCTGTACTTTTAACAGAATGTGAAGAAGAATTTATTTTCTTTTGAGCAAAAAGAGGGAGGCCGAAAAAATCAAATGCAGCAAGTGGCTGAGGAAAAGCAAACGCGAAACACAAGCCTATAAATACACAGCGCACAGTTTCTGATTTTAACAAAATTCTCGTCTGATATACCATAAATCAGATACCTTTAATACACTTTGCATCTAATATACTTTAAATAATATAAAATAATAAAGGTAAATATAACTACTTTGCATACTTTACACGTTTTATCACATCAAATAATACTCTACGAGACATAATGCCCCCTCCCTTCATATCTTCACAAAACTCTGCTCTATCGTGTCATACAAACACCCTCATTTCCTTCTCTTAACATATTCATTGAGCTTATTATAAATGTTTTATTGCGCTCCATATTATCATGGTTAAATTTGTACAAATAATTTTCAGAACGCTACAAAAATCCGCGTACGTATATAGATCTATCCATGAAAAAAACCATAGAGATGCTTCTTGATTTTTATGCGTAGATATGATTGTCTCTCCCAAATCTAAAGGGGGAGATAAATGATCGCACGTATCACAACCGTTGCTTTTCGCGGTCTAGAAGCAGTTCCTGTCGATGTACAGGTTATGATTTCATCCGGTAAAATAGGAATGGCTATTGTTGGGTTAGCCGATAAGGCCGTTGCAGAAAGTCGTGAACGTGTACAAGCAGCTCTCCATGCTTGTGGGCTTTCTATGCCAACCAAACGAATTACGATTAATCTTGCACCAGCTGATTTGCCTAAAGAGGGATCACATTATGATTTGCCAATTGCCGTAGGCTTAATGCTTGCTATGGGAATCCTCCCTCCAGAAGTAGCGCAAGACTATGTCATTTTAGGTGAATTGTCACTGGATGGTTCACTGACTGCTGTCAATGGCGTTTTACCAGCGGCCATGACAGCTGTATCACTCGATAAAGGACTGATTTGTCCCTTTCAATGTGGACCTGAAGCAGCATGGGCAAATGCAGAAATAAATATTCTTGCTCCAGAGACTCTTCTCACTATCGTTAATCATTTTAAAGGGACACAAATTCAAAAACGTCCACAACCGCGCCAATATACTATCGAAACTGAACTTCCAGATCTTTGTGAAATCAAAGGACAAAAAACAGCCAAACGTGCCTTAGAAGTTTGTGCTGCTGGACGCCATAACCTTTTGTTTGTTGGTCCTCCTGGTGCTGGAAAATCTATGTTGGCGCAACGCTTACCTTCTATTTTACCCCCTCTTAATAGTCGTGAGCTTTTAGATGTCTGTCTGATTGCATCTATTACAGGAGAAACGATTCATAATACCATTTCACTTCATTGCCCCTTTCGTTCCCCACATCATTCTGCTTCTATGGCAGCAATGATTGGTGGGGGACTTAAAGGACGTCCAGGAGAAATCTCTCTTGCTCATAATGGCGTGTTATTTCTTGATGAGTTGCCTGAATTTTCTCCGCAAGTTCTTGATTCTCTTCGTCAACCTTTAGAAAGTGGAGAAGCGGTTATCGCTAGAGCTAATCACCATATCAGCTATCCTGCTCGCTTCCAACTTATTGCCGCAATGAATCCTTGCCGATGTGGTATGGCAGGTGAAAAAGGCCATGTTTGTGCTAAAGGTATACGCTGTCAAATCGATTATCAATCCCGTATCTCTGGTCCGCTTCTTGATCGAATTGATTTACGGATTGATGTTCCTGCTTTGACAGCAATGGACCTTATGCAACCAGAGCAATCAGAAAAAAGCTGTGATGTTGCAAAACGCGTCGCACGTTGCCGTACCATTCAAGCCAAACGTTTTGCAGCACTAGGGTTGGATCATATCCGAACCAATGGCGATTGCCCTGCCAAAATTGTAGAACAAATTGCTATTCCTGATAAAAATGCTGCCATACTCTTACGAAATGTGAGTGAAAAAATGCATCTTTCTGCACGTGCTTATCATCGTATCCTCAAAGTTGCGCGTACGATTGCTGACCTTGATGAATCCGATAATCTTTCACGTCATCATCTCGCAGAAGCCATCTCCTATCGAATCGGTACGGAAAGATTAACAGCTCTTCACTAAAAAACTGCTCATCAGTAAAAACTTATTGGAAAATAACGCAAATAAAGCTCTGTGAGTTTACCATCCTCTTCTAGAGATTTTAGGGCATAATTGAGGATATCAATCAATTTTTCGTTCTTTTTTGCAACAGCAAGCTGCATTCCTTGTCCCAATAACTGGGGTGCCATATATGCCCCCCCAACAAAATGGTAGAAATCAATAGATTTTTGATTTTTGAACCATAATGATAAAGCAAACCCATCATCAAAAATAAGGTCAATTTTATGCTCCTGTAAGGCTTTATAGAGCTCTTCCCTCTTTTTAAATCCTCGCCATTTTGCTTTAGGAAAATAATCATGAAAGAGCTTTTCGTGAATAGTTTTAGACAAAACACCACTGGTTAAATGAACCAATTGGTTGCTTATTGGCTCATCAAGGTTTAACTGTCGAGAAGCAACAAATCGCGCTGGAAAGCGCAAATATGACTTTGTAAAAACAAGATCTTGTTGGGTTTGACTTGTTTCTTTTAAACCTGCAATAATGACTTCTGCACCACCATTTTTGACATGTTCGACAAGCTCTTTCCAAGGAACCACTTCGACTTCACAAAACTCCTCTAATTTTAATTTTGAGCAAATAGCACGCAATAAATCGATATTATAACCTGTAAGATGCCCCGTTTGATCAAGAAAATTAAAAGGAGGAAAATCAAAAGTTGTTACAAAACGTAAACGAGTGATATTCTTGGTATCAGGTTGTACAAAATGTTCATGCGAATCAAAAAAAGAAGGCAACCTTCCAGCTATTTCAGCTTCTGCGTAAGAGAAAAATAAAAATCCCCCTGCTATAAATAAAATGCGAATAAAAAGAGTGTATAAATTATGGAGTAAAAAATACCGTAAATGCCATTGAAGATGTTTTACATGTATAGGTTTTCTTATTTTCACACTTTCTCCTCCATTTTTCCCCATTTTTCAAAGATAAGATAAAACTCTGTTTAATTATTATCTAACGCACTTCACCAAAATATCTTCCATTTCATAAATAAAATTCTTTCTCTTTTTTTAATTGTTAACATTTTCATATATTTTTTTACTACATTAAAAATTCTTAAACTTTTGATCTCAAATTTTCCCAAATAAATGTATAAAAAGTAATTTGGAAGAAATGAACCTTATCGCCTTTACAAGGTATTTGACGTTATATTCTTCAAACTCAGCTTCTCTCGATAAATTACACTTTTAAATTCTTCTGTCTTCCCATTCATGCGATTCACTTAACGAAAGGCTATACAGATAAATTTTACGCTGAATATTCATCACGCACTGTAAAAATACTTAAATATATCAAAGAGATATTCACTTATCTTATATGACCGCTCTAAATGACGCCATTTTACTGTATAATAGTGTAATATCGTTTCATCATTCTCTCCATTATATATCGACAGATATTGAATCTAGCGCCGATATACAGTAAATGTTTAATATGGTTATTCCATAAATAACTGAGCGGAACATTGAGCTTTAAAAAAGCAGATAAAATATTGTAAATTAAACACAGAAATGGACTAACTTATGAGTGATGAAATAGCCTCACCCACACAAAGCACCTCACCAACACAAGGCAATGACTATGGCGCTGCCTCTATTAAAGTTCTTAAAGGTCTTGATGCTGTACGCAAACGTCCGGGTATGTATATCGGTGATACGGATGATGGATCGGGGTTACATCATATGGTCTATGAAGTTGTAGACAATGCTATCGATGAAGCTCTAGCCGGTCATGCAACTCTTGTAAACGTCACACTCCATGCTGATGGTTCTTGTTCTGTTCGTGATAATGGACGTGGAATTCCAACTGATATCCATCCAACAGAAGGTATTTCTGCTGCTGAAGTTATCATGACACAACTTCATGCCGGCGGAAAATTTGATCAAAACTCTTATAAAGTTTCAGGTGGATTACACGGTGTTGGTGTCTCTGTGGTAAATGCATTGTCCGTTTGGCTTAAATTGCAAATCAAACGTAATGGTAAAATTCATGAAATGTCTTTTACCCATGGAGTGGCTGATGCTCCATTAAAAGTTGTTGGCGATTGTGATCAAGAAAGTGGAACAGAAATTAGATTTTTACCAAGCTCTGAAACCTTTACTATGGTTGAGTTTGATTTTGAAACTTTAGAGCGTCGTTTACGGGAATTGGCCTTTCTCAATTCTGGGGTTTATATTCTTCTTGTTGACGAGCGCCACGCTGACATTAAATCTGTTGAATTACATTATGAAGGCGGATTGATAGAGTTTGTCAAATATATTGATCAATCAAAAAAAGCGCTCCTAGACACTCCTATTTACATTGCAAGCGAAAAAGATGGTATGAGCGTTGATGTTGCCCTATGGTGGAATGATTCCTATCATGAAAAGGTCTTGTGTTTTACCAATAATATTCCTCAGCGGGATGGTGGAACGCATTTAATCGGTTTTAGAAGTGCTCTTACACGCCAAATTAATGGTTATGCTGAATCTTCCGGGATTGCAAAAAAAGAAAAAGTAAATTTAACCGGTGATGATTGCCGTGAAGGATTAACAGCTATTCTTTCTGTCAAAGTTCCTGATCCTAAGTTTTCTTCACAAACAAAGGACAAATTAGTTTCTTCTGAAGTGCGCCCTATTGTTGAAAATTTGATCAATGAAGGTCTTTCAATATGGCTGGAAGAACATCCCAATGAAGCAAAGCTTCTCATTAGTAAAGTGGTGGAAGCTGCAGCAGCACGTGAAGCAGCACGCAAAGCACGTGAGCTCACAAGGCGAAAAGGAGCGCTTGACATCACTTCTCTGCCAGGAAAACTTGCCGATTGCCAAGAGCGTGATCCTGCAAAATCAGAAATCTTTATTGTCGAGGGAGATTCGGCGGGTGGTTCAGCAAAAAGTGGACGTTCACGTCAAAATCAAGCAATTTTACCTCTCCGCGGTAAAATCCTCAATGTTGAACGAGCCCGCTTCGACCGTATGCTCTCATCTGATATGATCGGAACACTTATTACCGCTCTTGGAACATCTATTGGTAAAGATGAATTTTCACCCGATAAATTACGATATCATAAGATTATTATCATGACAGATGCGGACGTTGATGGAGCCCATATCCGCACTCTGCTGCTCACTTTCTTTTTTAGACAAATGCCCGAGTTGATTGAACGGGGACATCTTTACATTGCTCAACCTCCTCTTTATAAAGTATCGCGTGGAAAATCTTCTCAATATATTAAAAATGAAGCAGCCTTTGAAGAATTCTTGATCGATACGGGACTAGAAGAAACAACACTTGAGCTTTCGACGGGAGAAGTTCGTGCAGGAGCTGATTTATATCAACTCGCTAAAGATGCCCGTATCTTCCGTCAACTTTTAAATGGCCTTCATACCCGTTATGATCGCAATGTTGTTGAGCAAGCAGCCATTATTGGGGCTTTTAACCCTGAATCCTTTGCAACACAAGAAAAAGCACAAAAAATAGCAGATGCTGTCGCGCAACGTCTTAATCTGATTGCCGATGATATGGAACAAGGTTGGTGTGGACAATATACAGAAGATGGAGATTTATGTTTTGAACGTGTTTTACGTGGTGTTAAAGATGTTATCACGCTTGATGCAGGACTTATAAACTCAACAGATGCACGTCAAATTGATCGCATTTCCCAAAATTTTAACGACCTATGTCATCCTCCTCTTCTTTTACGCCGCAAAGATAAAACAGAGCGTATTTTTGGACCTATGAGCCTCTTAGAGAGCATTTTTACAAGCGGTAAAAAGGGTATTACGCTTCAACGCTATAAAGGTCTTGGAGAAATGAATGCTGAACAGCTTTGGGAAACAACGCTTGATCCCAATGCGCGTTCTCTTTTACAAGTAAAAATTAATGATGCAACCGATGCAGATTCACTCTTTTCTCGTCTCATGGGTGATGAAGTTGAGCCTAGACGTATTTTTATTCAAGATAATGCCTTAAACGTTGCTAATCTTGATATCTAAAGGTACTCTTCTGTTTTTGGCTGTATAAATGTCGTGGTTTTATACATTGTTTTTTCGTATTTGAACATTCCCTTTCTTTTCATTTACGATAAAAGAAAAATAAGGAAGGTCATGCATATGGCAGCTGAAACAGAACGCGTCGGAGCTAAGGGAGGTATGGAACACTCCTTTGGTTTCACAAGAGTTGATGAAACACAAAAACAATCCATGGTTGATGGAGTATTTCACTCTGTCGCTGAAAATTATGATAAGATGAATGATATCTTATCGTTAGGACTACATCGTTTTTGGAAAAACTCTATGGTTGCATGGCTTTCTCCCCCAGCACTTTCCAATTGGAGAGTTCTTGATGTGGCTGGTGGTACTGGTGATATCGCTTTTCGCATCCTTAATGCTTCACGCCAAAAAGCCCATGCTACGGTTCTTGATATTAATGGCTCTATGCTCAGCGTTGGCAAACAACGCGCACAAAAAAATGGTCTTGCTCCCCTGATTGATTTTGTTGAAGCCAATGCAGAACATTTGCCTTTTGAAGATCAAAGCTTTGATGCCTATACTATTGCTTTTGGAATTCGCAACGTTCCTCATATTGATCAAGCTCTTAGAGAAGCTTTTCGTGTTTTAAAGCCCGGTGGGCGTTTCTTATGTCTAGAATTTTCAAATGTAGAGATGCCTTGGCTCGATAAAATTTATGATCTTTGGTCTTTCCATGCTATCCCTAAGCTGGGTCAATTTATTGCAAATGATGGCGATGCTTATCGTTATTTGGTTGAGTCTATTCGCAAATTTCCTAAACAAGATGATTTTGCCCATATGATCAAGCAAGTGGCATTTTCGCGTGTATCGTACCGCAATCTCACCGGTGCGATTGCAGCACTGCATTCAGGTTGGAAAATTTAAAAATGGTGCAAATTTCTCCTTACTTTCAATTGATACGCGCAGGATGGGTTTTAACGCGTGAAGGTGTTTTAAGTGCCCTTCCTCATGATGAGCTTCAAGGTTTTCCAGCATTATGTCATCGTATAGCGCGTGCATTAGCACGACGCAAAACGAAAAAGAAACGGCGGTCTGAAAATATTTCGTATGCCATCAATAAGCTCGGACCCTCTTACATAAAACTTGGTCAATTTCTTGCCACAAGACCTGATATTGTCGGACGGAATCTTGCAGACGATTTGTCACAACTCCAAGATCGTGTTGAAACATTTTCTTGCACCGCCGCTATTGCTCAAATCGAAAATTCTCTTGGTCGCTCTATTGATGATTTATTCGTCAATTTTTATCCCCCCATTGCCGCTGCTTCTATTGCTCAGGTTCATCCTGCTGAATATATTGATGAAACTGGTCATAAGAAAAAATGTGCCGTAAAAGTCATTCGTCCTAATATTAGAGCACGTTTTTCTAAAGATCTTAGAAGTTTTTATCTCATTGCGCATTTACAAGAGCGTTATATCCCTGCTTCCCGAAGGCTACGTCCTGTTCGTGTGGTAGATACTTTAGCACAAACAACACGCCTTGAAATGGATTTACGCTTAGAAGCAGCCGCTATATCTGAAATGACTGAAAATATTCAACAGGATACAGGTTTTCGGGTTCCGCGTATTGATTGGGAACGGACAGGGCGGAATGTTCTCACCATGGAATGGATTGATGGTATAAGGATATCCGAAATTTCCAAGCTCAAAGAAGCAGGTTTTGATTTACAGGCGCTTGCCATTACGCTTATTCAATCTTTTCTACGCCACACATTGCGTGATGGTTTTTTTCATGCCGATATGCATCCTGGTAATTTATTTGTAGACTCAGATGGATGTATTGTTGCTGTTGATCTAGGCATTACAGGAAGACTTGGCAAAAAAGAAAAGCATTTCCTTGCTGAAATTCTTTATGGCTTTATTACGCGCGATTACTATCGGGTAGCCCGGGCTCACTTTGAAGCAGGCTATGTCCCTTCACACCATAATATTGAAAGCTTTGCACAAGCCAATCGCGCGATTGGTGAACCAATTCACGGACAATCAGCACAAAGCATTTCCATGGCTAAATTGCTCACATTGTTGTTTGAAGTCACTGAATTATTTGACATGCAAACGCGACCCGAACTTCTATTACTGCAAAAAACAATGGTTGTCGTGGAGGGTGTTGCTCGCACATTAGACCCCAGTTTTAATATGTGGAAAGCTTCTGAACCCGTTGTCAGAGAATGGATTAGTAAAAATTTAGGCCCCATAGGTGTTGCAAAAGACTTTAGTGAAGGAGCACAAGCTCTCCTATCGTTGGCTCGCAAAACTCCACAATTGATACAAAATTTCCAACGTATAGAAGAAGACCTTAACAAAATCAGAGAAACGGGATTTAGTCTTTCTCTCTCCACCCTTAAGCAGCTTGCTGTTGAACAAAGTCGTAGAAACCGTTATGGACGTTATAGTCTGTTCATCATTGCATTTTGCTGCGTTTGTCTTACTTTTTACTTTTTTCATCTTTTTTAATCTGTTCAATATGCTAAAAATACCAATAATGAAATCATTGCAATCATTTTGTTTCTTGGAGGTATTTTATGGCCAGTATTACTATTCGTAACCTCTCTCCTAAAACCAAAGAAGCTTTGCGCGTACGCGCTGCACAAAATGGCATTTCCATGGAAGAAGAAGCGCGCCGTCTTTTAAGTAATCCTACCGCTTTCACCACGCACCCCTCTCATGTAAGCGCCGTTGAAATGCAATCACTGAAATCAAAATCACTCCTTCTTATTATTGGTGGAAGTATTGCGGCCTATAAAACGCTTGATCTCATTCGTCGTTTAAAAGAACGTGGAGCACACTTAAATGTCATAATGACAAAAGCTGCGCAAAAATTTATTACGCCTTTAACCGCTGAAGCTTTAAGCGGTCGTACTGTATATACTGATTTATTTTCACGTGAAGAAGAACATGATATCGGGCATATCCGACTCGCTCGTGATGCTGACCTTATTATTTTAGCCCCCGCTACAGCCAATCGCATTGCAAAAATAGCCCATGGTATAGGAGATGATCTCGCCGATTGCGTCCTTTTAGCAGCACGCTGCCCATTCTTAATTGCGCCTGCTATGAATCCAGCTATGTGGGCGCATCCAGCCACTGTTCGCAATGTTGCGCAATTGCGCGCAGATGGCGTCCATATTATTGGACCAGAAATAGGAAAAATGGCTGAACGTGACGAGACAGGCTATGGGCGCATGAGTGAACCCTTAACCATCGTCGCTGCCATAGAGGCTCTGTTGAATGTACGTGAAAAACCTCTCTCTGGCCGCCATTTCATCGTTACCTCTGGCCCTACCCACGAACCCATTGATCCAGTGCGTTATCTTGCTAATCGGTCTTCGGGTAAACAAGGTCATGCTATTGCGACCGCTCTTGCGCATTTGGGGGCAAAAGTAACACTTATTTGTGGACCTGTTAATCTTGTAGACCCACAAGAAGTAAAAACTATTCATGTTAAAACAGCACAACAGATGTTACAAGCCGTTCAAGAATCATTGCCTGCTGATGGGGCCATTTTTGTTGCCGCAGTTTGTGACTGGCGCAGTCAAACGCAATCTTTACACAAAATTAAAAAGGATGGTCATAAAACACCACTATCTTTGCATATGGTAGAAAATCCTGATATTTTAGAAACGATTGGACATGCTCCAAATCGCCCCTCATTGGTCATTGGTTTTGCTGCTGAAACATGTGATATCATTGCCAATGCGCAAAAAAAATGTGTTGAAAAAGGAGCTGATTTCATTCTTGCTAATGATATTTCTCTTCAACAAGATGGTACAACCGTCATGGGTGCTGATACAAATCAAGTTTATCTCGTAAGTAAAGAAAAAGTTGAACAATGGCCCCCTATGCGTAAACAACGCGTAGCGCAAAAATTAGCAAACATGATCGTATCACTTTTTATCCCCCAAACGCCTACGCCTCATGAGAAAAAAACACCTCATTTCAAATAATAACTCTTCAAAAGCCTTATTAAAACATCTCATAAAATAAGAACTGAATTTTTGAAGACACAGAAGATGTCTATCAATCTAGATTAGATAACATATTAATTTATAATAATAATCTGGCGTTATTCAACTTACAATTAGATCCCTAGTTATCGTAAGATTCTCTTATTTTAAATCCATGTATATTGAATCAATCAAAGCTACTTATTTGCACGTTAGCGAGGATAGCTGCATAAATATAAAATATTCAAGAAAAGACTAAAAAACTTATAATGAATCGTTTCAAGGATTAAGTGCTTGTCTCAACATTGAAAGGATTGGCAAAGTGTATGGCGCTACCGGCATGTTTCTTTGCTAAGTATAAAGGTAGTGGTGCCCTATAAGTTTTATAGTATTCATAGCAGCTTTATCCTTATCCCATTCATAGAGACTGTTGCAAAAGGGGTATGACGAGCTTTGAGAAACGTTTCTTAAAAAAATCCTGCCTTAGCCTAGGCTTTGTAAAGAATAGAATTTTTTGTACCACTGTCTTTCCAATTCTCAAAAGACAAGTTAGAATCATCATTTGCCACCCTTCAACTTTACGAAAACCTTGCTTTAGGGGGAAAATTTATAAAAAGCATTTTCTTATTAAGTGTTTTTATCCCCATATTAGTCCTATTTATAATGTGAAAATAAATGATTTTCTGATTTTGATGATGAAAGATTTGATAGAATATCTCTTTATTTGGGGTACTCATTGAAATTGAAGATGATCAATTTTCTTCATAAATAAATGGTGTTATTAGCTCAAAATTATTCGCTCCAATGCACTATTTTTATGAAAAATGCTTCTATGAATTCTTACTTTATTGCACTTATAGTTCTTAAAATACAAAATATTAGGGATCTTGCAAAACAAATAAGGATATCGATAAACAAAATTCGGAAGCTATACTGGATAAAAAATGTTAGTAAAAAACGCCTACTCAATATTTCTTAAATTATTCTCATCTTTTTAACCAAAATGTCTATTTTTATTTTAAATGAAGGATTCTGAATTATTTTTTATTCTATCTATTCTATAAGAAAATTTAGCCTGATTTTAATAATATATAAAGGTAAAATTCTCTTTTTTACAAAGCAATATCAATATATTTCTTTAATGTCATTGAAAATAGAGCTTGTAATTCAAGCAATAAAAAATTACACACACCTTCTTTAAATATATTTCTTGTTTTTTTTGCTTCTTTCCTTAGTTTATTAATCTATGATTTTTACTGCTGCCTATCGTGCTTTACAACGTTTACTAACCTCGCAATATAGCATTATGATCCTGAAAGCATTGGGGATTACTTTTTTTGTGCTCGCCATTTTATGGTTATGTGTGCACCAACTTTTTGTGTCTTACTTTTGGCCTTGGGCTTCTCAGTTTCTTCCTGGACTCCCCAGTTGGGCAGGATGGTTGGGATTTAGCATGTTTATCATCTTCAATCTTGGTTTGGCTCTTTTGTTAGCTTTTTTTATTGCCCCCATTACCGCTATGATTGGTAGTTTTTTCATTGACTCTGCTGCTGAAATTATCGAAAAGGAAGATTATCCGAATGAGCCTATTGGACAAGCGATGCCATTTGGGCGTTCTCTTATCCTCTCACTTAAATTTGTTATTTTAAGCCTTCTTGGTAATGGAGTTGCTTTTATTTTATTCTTCATACCAGGTGTTAATTTCATTGCTTTTTATGTTATTAATGGTTATTTGCTTGGGCACGAATATTTCTTGTTTGCTGCTTATCGTTTTCGAACAGAGCAAGATGCGCGTGTTTTTTTACATACTTATTATACAACGGTTTTTAGCGCTGGATTATTGATCGCGGTTTTTGTTTCAATTCCCATTCTTAATTTAGCCACACCACTTTTTGCAGCCGCCTTTATGACACATTTACACAAAATGCTTTCCCAAAAAACTATGGCACGCATCACTCAAAAATAATATTCTTTAAACTTAACAAAACTCGCCAGCCAGAGAAAGCATACTATAAAATTTTATGCTTAACTTTTTTAATCAATACATTGATTTATGATGATAGTTTATTGTTTTATGGCATTAAAAAACTTAAATATTATAAAGCTTTCTCATTTTAACCCTATTCATATTGAATCAACTATAATCGCTTGTGAGATGTCATAAACGGGGGCAGTGTATGTATAAAAGCACTTTGCAAAAGACATAAAAGACCTCTCCATTCTCCCCCTCTCAAGGCAAGAACTATTATGACATTAAAAGCTAGCCAAACGTATGAAGATATCGGCTTGTACCTTCTATTTCAGTAAAAATAGGGGAATGTAATAAATTTTATACCTTTCATAGAAGGGAATATATACTTCATAGGTACTCATGAGAAAATTTCTGAAATATGTGAGATGGTCAAATCTAGCAATGTGTGGATACACAATAAAAAATAATATTTTTTAGGGTGCTTTATTTTATGTGAAACGCACGCGCTTTAAGAAAACCGTTTGAAAAAAATCTTGCTCTGGTATTAGCGTTTCGCTAACATAACGTTATCATATCCGTAATTTTTAATGGATGCGTGTAGTCTTGTTAAGGTTTTATTCTTATAAGGTTTCTTTGCTTCAGGACTGTTAATATTAGTGATTAATTGAAGAGTTATTTTTATTAAAAGAAAATAAGCCGTTTGTTAACCAGCGCAAGAGGTGGGTTTTAATATCAAAATCAAAGAATAAAAACATATAAGTTCTTAAAGCTTCTGAGAAATTTGTTATAGGGAATACTCTTCATGCATATGATTGTTATGACATTAGAAATATTAAAAATAAAAAAACAATGGAGTTAGAGCTATACGCGCATGGATAAAAGTATTAAATGGATTCGTTATTGTTCAGCCGGAAAAGCAAATGTGACTGCTTAAGTTCTATATTCTTTCAAATCATACAAAAGATGTGTAATATTTAAAGGAAGGCTATAAAGATGAACTGGATTACAAATTATGTTCGTCCTAAAATTAACTCTATATTGGGACGCCGTGAAATTCCAGAAAATCTATGGATAAAAGATCCTACAAGTGGTGAAATGATCTTCCATAAGGATCTGGAAGCCAATCAATTTGTGGCTCCCAATTCTGGCTATCATATGCGTATCAGTGCCCAAAATCGTCTCATGCATTTTTTTGATGATGGTGTTTATACAGCTCTTGAAAATCCAAAAGTTGTAACAGACCCTTTAAAGTTTCGCGATGAAAAACGCTATATCGACCGGTTAAAAGATTATCGTTCTAAACTTGGTGTTGATGACAATATTTTAAGTGCACGCGGTAAAATTGAAGGCTTGCCCATCATTGCAATCGTTCAAGACTTCGCCTTTATGGGCGGGTCTCTCGGTATGGCTTCAGGAGAAGCTATTATCAAAGCTTTTGATACTGCCATTGCGGAAAGGCGCCCGTTGGTTCTTTTTGCTGCTTCTGGTGGTGCTCGCATGCAAGAAGGAACACTCTCATTGATGCAAATGCCCCGTACAACAGTAGCAATTGAAATGCTGAAAGAAGCAAAGCTTCCCTATATTGTTGTTCTGACCAATCCAACCACTGGTGGTGTTACTGCTTCTTACGCTATGCTTGGTGATATTCACATTGCTGAACCCGGCGCTATGATTGGTTTTGCTGGCCCACGTGTGATTCAACAAACTATACGTGAAACCCTACCAGAAGGCTTTCAAAGTAGTGAATATCTGCTCGAACATGGTATGATTGATATGGTTGTATCGCGTTTAGAAATGAAAGCAACCATTGCGCGTCTTTTACGTTTAATGATGAAACATCCTGCTGTTCTTAACCCTTCCAACCCATCCCCAACAGATCCTCAAACGTCGCTTTCTACAACAAAAGCAGCTTAAATTTATGCAACAAAGTCAAGTACAAAGGGTGGTAGATGATTTACTCAAGAATTATCCGAAAAAATTTGATCTTTCTTTAGGGCGTATTGTCCGCCTTTTAGAACGTCTTGGCAATCCACATTTAAAACTTGGCCCTGTTATTCACATTGCTGGAACAAATGGCAAAGGATCTGCCTCAGCAATTTGCCGTGCTCTTTTAGAAAGTGCAGGCTACTGCGTTCATATGTACAGCTCACCTCATCTCGTCAACTGGAATGAACGCTGCCGGTTAGGCCAAAAAGGAGGAGGTCAACTTGTTACAGAGAGCCTATTGGCTGAAACAATCCATGAAATTATAAAAGTCAATCATCAAGAGCCGATTACTATTTTTGAAATTTTTACAGCCGCTGCCTTTATACTATTTAGTGTACATCCAGCTGATGTTGTTATTTTAGAAGTTGGCTTGGGAGGACGTTTTGATGCTACCAATGTCATTAACAAACCAGCTGTATCGCTTATTATGCCCATTGATTATGATCATGAGGACTTTCTTGGAAACACAATTTCTCAAATCGCTTTTCAAAAAGGAGGGATTATCAAACCAAAGGTTCCTCTGATTATCGGTAAGCAAAATTATGAAAAAGCTCTTGCTACTTTAATATCCCTTGCCGATAAAAATAAAGTACCTTATTCTTTATTTGATCAAGATTATCAAAGCTATAAAGAACATGGACGTATGGTTTTTCAAAACAATCAAGGTCTTATGGATCTTCCCCTTCCTAACCTTATTGGAGACTACCAAATTGCCAATGCTGGTGCTTCTATTGAAGCAGTCTATCAAGCAGGTTTTCACCTTTCAGAACAAGTCATAAGTGACGCTTTGAAAAATATTTATTGGCCCGCACGGATGCAACATCTCACCTACGGATATTTGGTTGATCAACTGTCTCCTAAGTTTAATTTATGGCTCGATGGCGGTCACAATCCCGCTGCTGGAAAAGTTATTGCGGCAGAACTTACACAATGGAGAAAAAAAACAGATCGTCCCATTATTATGATTGCTGGCATGATCAACACAAAAGATGCTGTCGGTTATTTTCGTCCTTTAGCCGGCCTTGTCGAAAAAGTATATACGATACCGCTTATTAATAATAACGCCAGTATCTGTCCAATAAATTTAGCTGAATCTGCCCAAAAAGCAGGAATCTTTGCATCCCCCCAAGCACACCTACAAGATGCTTTGCATAAAATTAAGGGAGAATATCAAGAGGCTATTGTCCTTATTGGAGGTTCCCTTTATCTTGCTGGCGATATTTTGCGTGACAATAAAACACCACCGTGTTAGAGATTGGTTATTTTTAAAGCTTTGAAAGATAGACTTTTTAACCATGCAACTTGATTGTGCACTTTATCAACATCCTAAACTTATTACTGTTTTTGGCGGATCTGGTTTTGTAGGACGTCATGTCGTTGAAACTTTGACTAAACGAGGATATCGCGTTCGTATCGCTGTTCGTTGTCCACAAAAAGCTTATTACATGCTCCAAATAGGAGAAGTTGGGCAAACCCAAATGCTTAAAACGGATATAAAGCATCGTGCCTCTGTTGGACGCGCATTACTTGGGGCTGATGCAGCAGTGTTTTTGCCTGGTAGTTTAAAACAAGCAAATCAATCCAATTTTAAAAGTACACAAATTGATGGCACTTACAATGTTGCTGAACTAACAGCAGAAGCTGGTATTCCACTCATCTATATGTCAACACTTGTAGCTAACGAGAACGCTTCATGTCTTTATGCGCGTGTTAAATTTATGGGTGAGAAAATCATTCATAACAAGCATTCTCAAGCAATTATTATCCGTCCTTCTGTTATCTTTGGACCAGAGGATTGTTTCTTTAACACCTTGGCAGATTTGTCACGTTTTTTACCCTTTATGCCTCTTTTTGGAGGGGGACAAAGTAAATTGCAACCCGTGTATGTTGGTGACGTTGCCGAGTTTATTGCGCGCGCTTTAGATGGTCAGATTGCTTGGGGGAAAAATTATGATCTTGGTGGCCCCCAGATTATCACCTTCCAAAATGCTCTTGAAAATATATTCAAAATTATTCACCGTAAAAAAACACTCCTGTCCATGCCTCTTTCTGCAGGGTTATTGATTGGAGGAGTTTTGGGAATAATCGGTAAATTGCCTTTTATACCAACACTTGTAACAACTAATCAGATACGCTTTTTGCAAATGGATAACATTGTTTCTCAAGAAGCTATAGAAAATGGATATACCTTAGAAGGTGTGGGAATTACTCCTAAAGCAATAGCTGCATCCTTGCCAAGTTATCTCTGGAGATTTCGTCCACATGGTCAATTTTCAAAAAACTTATTCGTCTAAAATAAATTTTCCCAAATTTGCAGTCTTTTGATAAAAACTATTGAAAATAGAAAAAGCGTCTCTTATAAACTGTTTTTATGCAAAAGCAAAGGCACCATAGGAATCTAGAAGAACTGGATATGGGTTACCTATTCATAAATATAAAGACAACAATATATGGCTTTACGTTATATTATTTTGCTCAAAAGCTTAATCATGAAATGAAACGAGGTCATGATACCTTTTCTAAACAACCGCATGAGCGAGGAAAATAAAAAGTATACTCTCTTTGATTATCCCTTAAAAAGTCGATTAAAAATTGTGAAGCAATGCATCATTTTTATTCTTTAAAAGGTATCTCTCTGAAGATTTTTAAAAGCTTTAAAGTTATGTAAAAAGGATAAAATTTTGTTTTTATAATAAGACTTTATCATGAGATCTCTTGTCCTCTTCGTAAATCGTTACTCAAATCCATAAATGCATGTTTCTTGCACAAATTTATAGAGATTTTAAAAGAGCCTTTTCACATAAAGAAGTCTTCTTCTTGTCTTGCATTTTTTTTTAATTTCTCCTACCGTCTTTTCAAAAACTGATTTTAAAGGAATGAGGAATGACAGCTCAAGATTTTGTTGTCAAAGATATTACCCTTGCCGCTTATGGTCGTAAAGAACTTGATATTGCTGAAACTGAAATGCCTGGCTTGATGGCATGTCGCAAGGAATTTTCCTCCAATCAACCTTTGCGTGGTGCACGCATTTCTGGCTCATTGCATATGACAATTCAAACAGCTGTTTTAATTGAAACATTAAAAGCAATTGGCGCCGATATACGGTGGAGCTCTAGTAATATTTTTTCTACGCAAGATCATGCAGCAGCAGCTATCGCCGCAAGGGGTATTCCTGTATTTGCTGTGAAGGGTGAAACATTGGAAGAATATTGGACTTATATAGATGCCATTTTCCAATGGCCTGATGGTAATCCTTCCAATATGATTTTAGATGATGGAGCAGATGCCACAAACTATATTTTAACGGGAAGTCGTGCAGAACAAAATAAAGATATCCTCTCGCATCCCAAAACAGAAGAAGAAGAAATTTTTTTCAAACAAATCCAAAAGCGTATGGTTACAACGCCAGGATTTTTTACACGACAACGTGCAGCAATTAAAGGTGTAAGCGAAGAAACCACAACAGGTGTTAATCGTCTTTATCAATTACAAAAAGAAGGGCTTCTGCCTTTTCCTGCTATTAATGTCAATGATAGCGTCACAAAATCAAAGTTTGATAATAAATATGGGTGTAAAGAATCATTGGTTGATGGTATTCGCCGTGGAACAGATGTGATGATTGCTGGTAAAACAGCCATTGTCTGTGGTTATGGTGACGTAGGAAAAGGTTCAGCGGCGTCACTGTCAGGTGCTGGGGCTCGTGTTAAAATAACAGAAATTGATCCTATTTGCGCGCTTCAAGCGGCTATGGATGGCTATGAAGTTGTTAATTTAGATGATGCTGCCTCCAGTGCTGATATTATCATCACAACAACAGGCAATAAAGATGTTGTCCGTTTAGATCATATGCGACAGTTAAAAGATATGTGTATTCTTGGCAATATTGGTCATTTTGATAATGAAATCCAAGTCGCAGCCCTTAGGAATTTGCCATGGATCAATATTAAACCTCAAGTGGACATGATCACCTTTCCCGATGGAAAACGCATCATTTTGCTTTCTGAAGGGCGTTTGTTAAACCTCGGCAATGCGACGGGGCATCCTTCTTTTGTCATGTCAACCTCATTTACCAACCAAGTTTTAGCGCAAATTGAACTTTTTACTCGTGCTGAACACTATAAAAATGAAGTCACTGTTTTGCCTAAACATCTTGATGAAAAAGTTGCACGTCTCCATCTTGATCGATTAGGAATAAAACTAACTGTTTTATCAGAAGAACAAGCTGCTTATATTGGAGTTACACCGCAAGGACCTTATAAACCGAACCATTACCGTTACTAAAATGCTTCCTTGGGTTAAAAAAGGGAAAAATGTCGTGCTCAGCTTTAGTGACCATCCCCCCAAAGAAAAAGCTCAAAAAATGATTCGAATCTGCACACATATCTTTTGCTTTTTTTTCTTTTTTTCTCCAACACGCACTGTTGCTCAGTCGTTGGAAGATTATTTACCATTTTCCTTTACTTTGCCTAATGGTCCATGGCTGCTTTTAGCACTGTGTGGAGGAATTTCTTGTGCTTCATTTTTTACGTGCATGGCTGTTATTATGCATGCAAAAAAAGCAACACAGAAGCCTTTAAATATAATTCAAAAAGATTTTTCTGAAAAACTTAAATATTATGAATGGCTTCTGGAAGAAACCGAACAATTCCTTCTTATTTGGGAAAATCCAAAATCCTTGCCTCATGTCGTTGGGGGCCTTTCCACATTGCAAAAAATAGGTATTGTTCAGCAAGATTTTCAGCGCTTTGAACTCTGGGTTGAAGAAAATTCTCTGCGAGAACTTGATTATGCATTGACTCAACTGCGTTGTAAATGTCACCCTTTTGAGCTTTCTATAACCACCACAAATAATGTGCTGCTACAAGTTACAGGGGTTATCGCAGGAACAGTCGCTATTGCTCGTTTTCAAGATATCTCAAAACAGCAGAGCGAAAATGCTCGTTTACAGAAAGATATTGCCCGTCTTCTTACTGAACTGAGAATGCAGCGTAATCTTCTTGATCTTATTCAAGAGCCTGTATGGATAAAAGATTGCGGAGGAAAAATTTGTTTTATCAATCGCGCCTTTAGAGAAATGACAAACTTTCGTGAAGATAGTGATGAAGTGGGCGATCTTTTCAATGAAAACACACAACGCACAACAGATGCAACAGAAACAATTTTTCAAGAACATGTTCATACCGTCATTGATGGTGAACGGCGCCGTTTTCACCTCACACGTCTCACAACTGCCGAAGGCATGGCTGCTTTTGCACGTGATGACAGCGACTATGAAAATCTTGCTCATGAATTAAGATATGTTCTTCAAAGCCATTGTGAAACCCTTGACCAAATCTCAACAGCTGTAGCTATTTTTGATACAAACCAAAAATTAAAATTTTGCAATCACGCTTTTAAAGTTTTATGGCCGTTAGAAAGCTCCTTTTTAGAAAGTGAACCAAGCCATACATTATTTCTTGAACGTTTACGTGAAAAAGGACTCATTGCTGAACATCCTGATTGGCGCGCGTGGAAAGAAGAACTTTTTAAAGCCTATCGGCAAACAGAATCGAACCAACAAATTTGGAATCTTCCAGATGGCCGTACGGTGCGTGTTGTCTCGAATCCTCATCCACAAGGAGGGGTCACATGGCTTTATGAAAACCTTACAGAAAAAATTGATCTTGAGCGCCGTTATAATACACTTATTAAAATACAAGGTGAAACACTTGATAAACTTTCTGAAGGTGTGGTCGTTTTTGGTGCTGATGGACGCCTTCGTTTATCAAATCCTTCCCTATCGAAATTGTGGTCGCTTCCTTATAATTTACTGGTAGAAGGGACCCATATTACACAGTTAAAAAGCCATTGTTCAGCCTTAACCGTGCGACAAGAATGGGATCAATTTACCAAATTCATTACCGGTTTTGCTGAAAAACGTGAAACATTTTCGGGTCGTATAGATCTTAAAAATGATATGATTATTGACTATACTTTAGTCCCTCTTCCCGATGGACAAACGATGCTTACTTTTGTAAATGTTACAGACACTGTCCATGTTGCACGTGCTCTTCAAGAAAGAAATGAAGCCTTAGAAAGTGCAGATCGTTTGCGTAATGAATTTGTCCAACATGTTTCCTATGAATTACGCACACCTCTCACCAATATTATTGGATTTTCGGATATTTTACGGGATCAAATTTTCGGTTCTATCAATGAACGTCAACAAGAGTATCTTGGGCACATTCATTCAGAATCAGGAACTCTTTTAAATATTGTGAACGATATTCTTGATCTTGCCACCCTTGATGCAGGCATTATGGAGTTAGATATAAAACCAGTTAACATTGCCGATGCTATGATACAAGCAGTAACACGTGTAGCAGATCGCCTCAATGGACGCCATATTACACTTTTACAACAAATTTCTCCTTCCTTAAATTCTATTTCAGCTGACGAAAAACGCTTACATCAAATTTTTGTGAATGTTCTAAGTAATGCTATTAATTTTGCAACAGAGGCGAGCACTATTGAATTTTGTGCCGATGAAAAAGATGGTAACATCGTCTTTAGCGTTCACAATGAGGGCTCTGACATCCCTAAAGACATTCTTGATCGTATTTTTAAACGTTTTTCTTCCCATTCACACCATGGCGGGCGTGCAGGAGCAGGACTTGGTCTTTCACTTGTGAAAAGTTTTGTTGAGCTACACGGTGGACATGTTGAAATTTTTACCGGTACAGGACAAGGAACAACAGTTGAGTGTTTTTTCCCCCTCCCCAAAGGAGATAAGATTTTTTAATGGAAGTCTTAATGAATTTTGATTTTTTTCTTGAAAATGAAGAGGCAACAAAGATTTTTGCAAAAAATTTAGCCCTTTCTTTAAAGCCGGGGGATCTTGTGACGCTGCAAGGGGACCTTGGAACTGGAAAATCAACCATTGCACGGACAATCATCCAAACGCTTGCAAACAATGACACGATGGAGGTTCCAAGCCCTACTTTTACTCTTGTGCAAAGCTATCAACTTCCACAGTTTGAAATTATTCATGCTGATCTTTATCGCCTTTCTATGGTAGAGGAAATTGATGAATTAGGGCTTCATGAAGCACGTGAGAAAAATATTTTACTCGTTGAATGGCCAGAGAGAAGTGCAGACCTTTTAGAGATTGCCACTTTTGCACTCGCCTTACAATATAAAGCACAGGGACGTCATGTGACATTGAGATCAGCACAACATTCTATTGAACGTTTGCAACAATCTTTTGCAATTCGTCCATAAAAAATATCGACATAATCATGCATAACAGCGTGGATTCTTAAAAGTATTAAAATAAATGCATCTAACTTTTTGATTTAATTAACTCTCTACTACTAATATATTTTAGAAAAGAATGTTTGAAAAAATCAAAAGGAGAGATAAAATTTCTCCCCTTTATCGTTATTGCTCGTTTTCAAGATATGTCAAAACAATTGTGGCATTAACTAAGCCCATCTTTTATCCACTCAGAAAGACGTCCTTTAGAGGTAGCGCCAACCATATTTGATGAGACATTTCCGTTTTTAAACATCAATAATGTAGGGATAGAGCGTACTCCATATTGGGTCGCCAATTCCGGATTTTCATCAATATTTACTTTAGCAATTTTAACTTGATTTTGCATTTCCGTTGAAACTTCATCTAAAATTGGAGCAATCATTTTGCAGGGACCGCACCATTCTGCCCAAAAATCAACCACAACAGGGATAGAAGAGGTTAGAACCTCACTTTCGAAATTGTCTTTATCAACTTTTATACACGTCATTGATTTATCCTTTATACTCACTTTTTATAGATTGGTATGATAGCAATTCATATCAAGTTATTGCAAAGATAAATTATTAAAGGGGTTTTCTGCACCAAAAATTGTGGAGCGTGTTTATTTGAGCAATTTTATTAAAGTAAAAAGCGTAAAGATACTTTGAAGAGAAGAAATAATTTATAAGGCAATTTCATTAAGAAATGCCTCAAGCTTTTCTGGGAGAAGTTTAAAAATTTTAGCTTCTTTACTGTAGATAAGTAAAGCTTGGACATCTTTACCGGGATGAATAGCTTGTAATAATTTTCGATAAAGAGCCATTTGCAACCAATAATGAGGAGCAATAGCAGCTTCATTTTCTGGTGGGTATCCTGTTTTAAAATCAGCAAAGATAATGCTGTCTTGCGTGATGTAGAGACGGTCAATTTGACCAGAAATTGCTTGTTCTTTTCCTCGAATTTTTACAATACCCATTAAAGGAACCTCAGCACGTGAATGCTCAGAGAAGAGGGGTTTGAGATAAACATGATTTAACATTTTCCAAACATGGCGAAGAGCATCTTCTCTTTGGCTTTCCTCCCAATGAGAGGCTTTGATATTGAGATAGTTTCGAGCATAATCTTGACGTTTTTGTGGGGGGCAGTCAGGTAGATATTGTAATAATCGGTGAATGAGATGACCATATTCAATGTAAAAAGCTCTATTGGTGTTTGTTTCTCCTAAAACAGGTGAAGTGAAAAGTTGTTTTGGGCTTGAAGAAAGATCTCTATCAGCTTCAATGGAAAGGCTTGCGAGAGAGGGTTTTAACGGTTTCGGGAGCATTGGTTCTGCTGGTACTTTATGAGAGAAAAAAACAGGCAAAGGTGGTAAGGTTTGACTCTCAGCGAAAGCGACTTCTTGGTTTATAGGAGCAGCAGCAGAAGATGTAATGCAATAACGCCAAGCTGAAATATCTTCTGCAGGGCCTTTTATAGCAACCGCATGGGGTTTAAGGGCGTTTTTTACCAGTTGTAGCCATGTATCAGAGAGCGTTTTTTTACCGTTATATCCACAAACAAATAAACGATCTTCAGCGCGTGTCATTCCCACGTAAAGAAGGCGCCTATACTCTTCTTCAGCACGTTCTTTTAAATGTGAAATTGCTTTTTTAGAGAGTTTTGTATCAAACTTTTCATTGGGGCGCCAAACAAAAGCTTGTTGTCCGTTCTCTTGTGCATTGTCTAAAGACACTTTAAGCAAATGAGGCGCATGCTGAGGGTGCCAAATCTCACTACCAGGATCAACCAAAAATACAACAGCAGCTTCTAGTCCTTTTGCAGCATGAACAGTCATGATGCGAATTTCTTCATTGTTTTGTTCAAATTCACGTTTAATTTCTGGTTCGCTTGCACTTAATGTTTCTAAAAAAGCTTGTAATCCTGGTAATCCTGTTTTTTGAATGTTAAGTGTATAATCCATAAAAGCATCGAGCACATCATTGGCTTCAGATCCTAAACGAGACAGAATTTTTTGTCTTCCCTTATCATTATTCAAAATATGGCTATAAAACTCGAAAACTGGTATTTTATCCACTAAAGCGCGATAATGATTCAGCTTTTCAAAAGCATCTTTTAAAGATGCTTTCAATGATGCGTGCGTACATAAGCTTTGCCAAAGAGAGCCGGTGCGGTGCGCGGCAAGCTGATAGAGTTCCTCTTCACTAAAAGCAAAAAGGGGGCTTTTTAATACGCAAGCAAGAGAAAGATCATCTTGTGGCTGCAAAACAAAACGTGCAAGCGCCATTAAATCACGGATACTAATATGTTTGGTGAGTTGTAAACGATCAGCCCCTGCTACCGGAATATTAAGCTGTTTAAGAGCCCGGGAAAGAGCTGAGACAAATTTACCACGTTTACGGACCAAGATCATAATATCATTTGCCCGTATTAAGCGTCCCTTTGCTGGAAGCATTTCGCCTTTTTGTAACCAACCAGCAATCGTTTCAGCAATTTTTTCTGCTAAACGCACTTCAGGTGTATCTAAATGACCAACGCTTAAATGCCAATCATGCGGAAATTCGCTTGTTTCTTTGGAAATGGCATCCCATATAACAACCTCACCGGGACTATGAACACGAATAGCTTCATGCACCGTTTTTGTATTTTCTGCTGAAAGTCCTTTATAGTTTTCTGGTGTTTCAAAAACAAGATCAACGCTTTTAAGAACATCTGCTGTCGAGCGAAAAGAATAATGTAGTTGTATTTTTTCAAATTGCTGATTTGTTTGCTGCGCTTTTTTTTGAATGATTCGTCCATTTGCAGCAAAATTTTCTGGAGCAGCACCTTGAAAAGAATAAATAGATTGCTTTTCATCTCCAACAGCAAAAAGAGTCCGTATATTTGTTCGTTGGCTATACCCGGAGAAAAATTCTTGCGCCAACAGTTGAATAATTTGCCACTGCTCAGGGTTGGTGTCTTGTGCTTCATCAAGTAGAATATGATCAAGCCCCTGATCAAGTTTATAATGTACCCATTGGCTTGCACCTTTGCGCTGTAACAAATGAAGCGTACGCTCAATAAGGTCATCAAAGTCTAACAAACCATTGGCCTTTTTTAGATTCGTATAAATTTCGAGATAAATGGCACAGAGCTGAAAAGCAGCCATATTGATGGTAGCAACCTTTGCGCATTGGTATTTTTCTAAAAGAACAGAAAGCTTGCTTTGTTTATCTTCAAGCATTTGTTGAATAAAAGGCCAAATTTCATCTGACTTTTTACGAAATAAATGTGAAAAATTACACGGCTCACCTTTTGTTTTAAAATAAATATCAGAGACAACATTAATAATATTGGCCTCATCACGCATCTCTCTCAATTGGGAAAATTTTTTAACCATATCTTTCAGACGTTGACTGCCATTGGTTTCACAATGTTTAAGAGCATAAAGAGGAAGGCGTGCGGTTTGTTGAATTTGTTCTAATAAGTATTGATTTGTTTCATCAGGCGCTAAGTTAAAAAGCGTGCGCAATTTTTCTTCTCCATTTTCAGACAGAAGAGAAGATAAAAAATCAGAGAGTTTATGTTGCTTTTCAACGGCTTCATAGAGCAATTGATTAAAAGTATGTTCGCTAATAACTTGAAGTAACTGTTGCAAAGCAGATTGTACATCACGACGTGCTAAAAGTTGGCGACGAGATTCTTGTCGTAATTTTTTGCGACTGATATCATCGGGGAGTTCAAAATGCCCTGCAATATTGGCTTCCAACATAAATTGATGCAAGAGAGATTCACAAAAAGCATGAATCGTTTGAATTTTCAAACCACCAGGTGTTTCGAGAGCACGCGCGAAGAGTTGTCGTGCATAAATTAATTTTTGCGCATTGACAGGTTTATTTTCAAAGCGTGTTAAGGTTTCTTGCAACTGTGTATCATCGAGTTCATTCCAACTAGAAAGTATGCGAAAAATTCGTGATTGCATCACAGCCGCAGCAGCTCTTGTATAAGTAAGGCATAAAATACGTGCTGGAGGCGTACCATTTAAAAGCAAACGAATAACACGTTCACTTAAAACGTGGGTTTTTCCAGATCCAGCATTTGCAGAAACCCACACGTTTTTTTGAGGATGTGTTGCCGTTGCTTGTGCATCAAGAGCGGCTTCAGGAATAGAAAAAAAACTCATGATTACTCTTCTTTATGAAAACCAATTGACCATTCCCACAACCTTGCCAAATGATCGTAATCACCTTCATATCGTTTTTCTAAGGGAACAGCATGTGAGAGATAGCCTTGTTGTGGATTTTGATAATACGTTATAAGGGCGATAAGATTTTTCCATGCGATTTCACCAAGATCAACTGCACTGAGGTAAGTTTTTTTCTCTTTTTTCTTTAAAAGAATAGATTGGGATTTAATTTCACCTTTTCCGTTCAGGGGAACGTAAAACAAACTTGAGGGAGTAAGATCTTGAAAATCTAGAAATGCTCCTTCCATCAGCAAAGCTGCTTCTAAAGCCAATTGTGGAAATAATAATTCACGAACTTGTTTTGATGAAGGAGGGGTTCCTGTTTTAAAATCTATAATTTCAATCGTTTTGTCTGGCAAAACATCAAGGCGATCAGCCCGTCCTGAAAGGGTTACTCCTGTTGTCCCTATCGGTATTTTTTGTGAGACCACTTCAGCATACCGCTTTCGCGGTCCTAAACTTTGTTCCCATTGAATTAGAAATGGAGCAAGATTTTCAAAACTGTTCCACCAAACTGTTTCAATATCGGGTGGAAAATTGAATTTATCAAATTCTTTACGTCCAATAGAAAGCAGAACATTGAGTGCATTTGCAGCATTTGGATTTTTTATTTGTGTGCAAAAAGCAGCAAGAATAGCGTGATAAAGTATTCCACGCTCAGGTGCGCTAGGGTCATGAATCAACGCTTTAAGAGGTTTGAGTCGTAAGATTTTTTTGGCATAAATAGTATAAGGATCATACCGCAATGTTTCTATTTCAGTGACTGAAAAATGATGCGGACGCATATCAAGAGGTGGTACAGGACAAGGACGTTTCACTTCAGAATTTACGCTTGTATAATCAAGCATCTTGCTCCAATAGAGGAGTATTTCACCGCGTGCACGAATTTTTTTCCAAACCTGTTTTCCTACAACCGTTTCTATACGTTGTAGCCAGCGTGAGGGAATAGAAGGGGTATGATTAACCCGCAACGCGCGACTCATAATCACTTTATCCATTCCCATAGCCCATTGAAAATCATGCGCAGAAAGACCAATACGCTGCTCTGGTGGTTCCAGAGTTAACATCATTTTCATCGGTCGCGATAAAAAAGCATCATTTCGGGTTGATATCGGCCATGAACCTTCATTAAGACCGCCGATGACCACTGTATCAACCGTTTGCAAACGCGATTCCAAAGTACCCCAGATGAATAAACGTGGATGTCCTCCAGGTGAAGGTGTGACGGAACGCGTTGCGATCAATGCAGAAAACATAGCGGGCCATTCGCTCAGATGAAATGTTAATCCTGATTGATCACTGACCAATTCACGCAAAAAATTTGATAGGGCTTGTCCTGCTTCGTATTGATAAAGATGGGCAAGAGAATTATCCTCATTGCGACCAAAATTTTCAAAAACCTCAACAGTTGCTATCACAGCTTCATTGACGGTGCATTCTTTCTCTTGTTTCATGAGAGAGGTTAAAGGTTCAACAGCTTTCTTTAAAAGATGACACAGAAAACGTGCTTCTTCAAACTTCTGCTGATCAAGGGCATTCATTTCAGAATGATCATGGGAATATGTTTCAATCCATTTTTCAAGGAATTGATCACATTCAAAAAGATTGATGCGCCCTGTATTTCCTCGAAGTACAAAAAGTTCAAAATTTTCTGCCAGTTCGCGTAAGCGATGACGGTTTTGTTGGAGTGTTGTCAGTGGATGTTTAAGAAGAGAAAGAAAAACAATGGGATCATCAGGTTGCAAAACATTTTCTAAGATCAGTCGCAAAAGCGTTACAGGCAATGTTTGTGCAAGTGGTATTCCCCCTGAATCATTTGCTTCAATACCAAATCGCTGTAATTCTGCAGCAACACGGCGGGCTAAATTACGGTCATTTGTAATAAGGGCTGCGGTTTTTTTGGGGTTTTCAATAGCTTTTCGTAAAGCGACAGCGATAGCCAGAGCTTCCTCACGTTCATTTATAGCTTCAATAAATGACCAATCTGCACAAAGTTCTTCATAATCATCACGGACAATTTGTACCCATTTATCGGTTGTAGAAGCTGGTCGGAATACTTCTGATAAAAGCGCCATTCGCCTTTTCTTTATTGTGCTCTGTTGGCCAATTTCACAAACATGATCACGTTGATACTCCATGAGAGTTAGAAGTTTTTTTAAATGATATTGAGGATGGCTAAAAATATTTTCTGCATGATCAAAAGAAATACACGCTGTTTTTTCTTTATTGCTTGCGCCAAGTGCATTCCATTGTTCTTCATCCATATGAAAATCAAGACCCGGAAGAACAACAGCTCCTTTTGGTAGAGAGGCTATAACTTTTAAAAGATGAGAAACTGCGGGCATAGAACCTGACACACCAGCCGCAATGATCGGTTTATCAGATTGTGCGCGTCGTAAAGTCTCTGCATGCATTTTAAGTGCTTGATTACGCCATTCAGCGGGATTGCTCCGTTTTCTTTCTTTTAAGATTTGTGGCCAATTTTTTGTCACAATCGTTAAAAAATCGAGCGTTATTTGCCACCATTCAGCGACCATATCAGGGGCAATATCTTTAAGTTTTGACCAGTCTGCTCCTTCTGTTTCAATTTCATCCATCAAATGTGCTAAATCTTGAGCAAGCCAAAGTGCATCGGCACTATGAGCCGGAATAAGCACATCTTCCGTACCAAACATGGCACGCAGATGCGCAGGCAAATTTTCACGCCATGGACGAATAAGACGCGCTAAAAGCAGCAAGCGTTCACTTTCTCCAATGGGTGGATCGAGAGCGCTGGTATGATTTTCAACAAAAAGAAAACTATCTTCATCGAGATCTCCTAGAGCACGAATGGTTGGCAAGAAAGTTGATTGTGTATCGCTTCTTTCAACAAAGGCTAAGCGCAAAGCGCGAGCCGCACGACGTGTCGGAACATAAATAAGGCTATCGGCAAGAGCCGTTTGAATATCTCCATTGAGAGCAAAATTATCAATAAGGGTACCAGAGAGCAATGCATCAACAAAGTGAGGCAAAAAAGCTGTTCCAGAAGAAATAGAAAAAACATGTGGTTTATAGGTCATATAATATCATATTTGGGATAACAAATTCCATCTTATTGATTATTTGTATTATTTTGACTGTATACTATTCTCATACAAGGAAAAACTATATTTATACAGGAAATTTTCAGCTTAGATTAAAAAAGATTGAAAGACACTCAATATCTTAAGCTATCGTGAAAAAATATATCAAAGTTTTTTTTGATATGTTTCAACAAAGAATTGCTGACAGCTTGTTTTCTAAATCACATAAGCACTATAAAAAAATACTCCAACTCAACATGAAAAATGATTACCAACTAAATTGTTTATAATAGATTCTTCTTTATATTAAGCGCGCATTTGATAATCTCTAACAGTGGAAAATTTTATTTTAGGAGCTCTTTCTGCCTCATAATTTAGTGAAAAATGGTTCTCTGCTAAAAAAACTGGCTCACCCTCTAGATCATACGCAATAGCGGAGCGGTGATTGCTAAGAAACTTTTGCAACTCATCTTTATTCTCTGCCGAAATCCAACGGCATATATTAAAACGTGCTGGTTCAAAATTGACGGGTAAACCATATTCTATTTTAAGCCGTTCTTTGAGAACATCAATCTGCAAAGCACCAATCACACCAATCAACGAGGGTGACCCATCATCAGGAATAAATAATTGAACAACCCCTTCTTCTGCCATTTGTTGCAAAGCCTCTTTAAGTTTTTTTGCTTTCATTGGATCGCCCAAACTAACACGACGCAAAATTTCCGGTGCAAAATTGGGTACTCCCTTAAAGAGGATATCTTCTCCTTCTGTCAAAGTATCACCTATACGTAATGTGCCATGATTAGGAATTCCTACAATATCACCAGCATAGGCTTGATCAGCAATTTGCCGTGAACGCGCAAAGAAAAATTGTGGTGCTGAAAGTGTCATTGGTTTTCCTGTTCGGACTAACTTTGTCTTCATGCCACGTTCAAGTGTTCCAGAACAGACCCGAAAAAATGCAATACGATCACGGTGATTAGGGTCCATATTCGCTTGAATTTTAAAAACAAACCCTGTCATTTTAGCTTCCGTTGCAATAATATTGCGTTGATCTGCATCCTGATCACGAGGACTTTGACCAAAATCAACAAGCGCATTAATCAAATCACGAACACCAAAATTTCGTAAAGCCGAACCAAAATAAACCGGTGTCATATGCCCTTCGCGGAAAGATTGAAGATCAAAATTTTTGCAAGCACTTCGTGCAAGCTCTACACCTTCGATAAAATGTGAACGCTGATACTCAGGAAGCAGATTTGCAACCTCATCAAGCTTAGAAACTGTCTGTTGTGTTACTTCATCATCTTTTTGACGAAACCTATTATGATGAAGATCAAATGTTCCTACAAAATCTTTTCCCGTACCAATCGGCCAAGTTATTGGTGCAGTATCAAGGGCAAGCTTTTCTTCAATCTCATCTAACAGCTCTATAGGATCACGTGCCTCACGGTCCATCTTGTTGATAAAAGTCACTATAGGAATATCCCGCATGCGACACACTTCAAATAATTTCAGTGTTCTAGGCTCAATTCCGCGTGCACCATCCAGCACCATAATAGCACTATCAACGGCTGTAAGAGTACGATAAGTATCGTCAGCAAAATCCTCGTGGCCTGGAGTGTCTAACAGATTAAAAATATGGTCTGCATATTCAAATGTCATCACCGATGTTACAACTGAAATACCCCGATCACGTTCAATATGCATCCAATCAGAACGGGTTTGAATCCGGTCTTTTTTCGCTTTGACCTCACCAGCAAGCTGAATAGCTCCACCAAATAATAACAGCTTTTCTGTTAGTGTTGTTTTTCCCGCATCTGGATGGGCGATAATTGCAAATGTGCGACGCCGTTTTACTTCTTGTACGCGCTTTTCCATTATTCCACCACAGGCCGCGCAAGCGCTTCAGCAATCAATGCACGCATTTCATTAATTCCATACAAAGCAATAAATGATCCCAATCGTGGTCCTCTTTCTTGCCCTAAAAGGACTTCATAGATCATTTGAAAAAAGACATTTGAAACACCAGGACCCCCTTCAGGGCTTTTTTTGTTATGATCTTGATAGCATTCTATTAAACGTGCAACATCAAGAAGTGCATTTTGAATCATATTGCTATCAGCAGTTTCAGGCAAACTGGCTAATTTTGCATCAATTTGCGCTAATGTTGCCCGTTCATTATCATCTGCCATTCGAAATTTTTTGTTAGGTTTAACAAAAACATCAAAATATTTCAGAGCAAATTGCACTAATTGATCAAGTTCTGGATAAGTTTGCGCATTGGCTCCTTGAGCATAGCGAGAAATAAACCCCCAGAGAACCTCTTTATTTTCTGCATTTGAAGCACTTACTAAATTCAACAGAAGGGCAAAGGGTACCGGTAAATCAACCTGTGGAGGACAACCATTATGGATATGCCATACTGGATTATTAAGCCGTTCTTGCCAACTTTGACGACTATAGGCTGAAAGATGTGCATAATACTCATCCACAACTTTGGGAATAACATCAAAATAAAGCCTTTTGGCTGTTTTGGGCTTTGAAAACATATAAAGCCCTAAGCTCTCCGTTGGGGCGTAAGTAAGCCATTCATCAATGGTTAAACCATTTCCCTTGGATTTGGAAATTTTCTGACCCTTTTCATCCAAAAAGAGCTCATAGTTAAATCCTTCTGGAGGCTTCCCACCCAATACTTTACAAATTTTCGAAGAAAGATTTGTGGAATCGATAAGATCTTTTCCTGCCATTTCATAATCAATGCCAAGCGCTGTCCAACGCATTGCCCAATCCACCTTCCACTGACACTTGACCTTGCCCCCTGTAACCTCCGTTTCTATAGTTTCTCCTGTTTCAGGTTCGATATAAGTAACCGTTCCTTTTTCAACATTACGCGCAATCATCGGTACTTGTAATACTTTTCCAGAAAAGGGAGAAATCGGTAAAAAGAGAGAATAAGTTGCTTGTCGTTCTTCACCCAACGTTGGTAAAATAATTGCCATCACCTTGTCATAACAGGCAAGGATTTTTAAAAGTGTTTCATCAAAACGGCCGGAACTGTAATAATCCGTAGCACTTGCAAATTCATAATCAAAACCAAAACGATCAAGAAAAGCCCGTAAACGTGCATTATTTGCCGCTCCAAAAGAAGGATAGTCATCTCCAAAAGGATCAGGGACACAACTCAACGGTTGACCAAGATAGCTTTCCATCTTCTCACGATCAGGTACATTATCTGGAACCTTGCGCAAACCATCCATATCATCAGAAAAACAAAGCAATTTTGTTTTCACTTTATTCTCTGTGAGAATATGAAAAGCATGACGCACCATAGTGGTACGCGCTACCTCCCCAAAAGTGCCAATATGCGGCAAACCAGAAGGTCCATAGCCCGTTTCAAATATTATACTTTCTGGATAACCTGTTTTTTCATAGCGTTTGATAATCTTACGTGCTTCTTCAAAGGGCCAAGCTCTCGATTGAGAAGCTGCATCTCTTAATTCTGGCGTAAGGCTAAGGGCATCACACTGATCACGCATCATTATCTTTATCCTAAAAATTATATTCTTTTCAAATTAGGGTGTATGGTTCTTGAATTTATTCGTCAATAATAGCAAGCAAAAATTTGGAAATTTCTTTATACTCACAATATAAAAACAAACCGCGCTGTAAACATATTTTATTTTGATAAAAATAAAAAACATTCAATATTATAAAGCAAAAGTATCTTGTTTTGCTTATCAAAGCTTTCATTGCTCTTATCATGAGGCGCGCTTATTATACTGATGAGTGGACCAACATCATCACAAACTTTGCTCCCTAATGTTGCTACAATTCTTGGCGCTTGAGATGATTCATAAAAGATATGCCTTTCTTGTACAGTTTTTATCCACATGACTCATCAGCTTATAATGTGCAAAAAAATGATTTTGATTGATTCTATATGATAGACATTTGAAATGAGAAAATTTTAGAGTCTTCAAGATTTTAATTCAATAGAAAAAAGATAAATTATCATATAAAACAATATGATAAATCATAAAAATGAAATCTCTAATAGTGAACGAAAGAACTGTAAAAAACTAATAGACAAAAATACTTCAATAAATTGTTTCATACAAAAGCACTGCCCCACATGATACTTGTCAAAAAAATCTTTTATTTCTTTTCTTTATCACCTTGATGCTGCATGGCTAATGTACGTAAACGCAGAGCATTTAATTTAATAAAACCCGTTGCATCTTTTTGATTATAAGCGCCTTTATCATCCTCGAAGGTTACTAACTCACTCGAATAAAGCGACTTTTTACTTTGGCGTCCTTCAACAATCACATTTCCTTTATAGAGCTTTAACGTAACTTCACCTTCAACATGTTCTTGAGATAAATCAATCGCTGCCTGCAACATCTTGCGTTCAGGTGAAAACCAAAAGCCATAATAAATGAGTTCTGCATAACGTGGCATCAATTCATCTTTTAAATGAGCTGCACCACGATCTAACGTTAAAGATTCCATAGCCCTATGTGCTGTCAAAAGAATGGTCCCCCCTGGGGTTTCATAAATACCCCGTGACTTCATACCGACAAAGCGATTTTCTACTAAATCTAACCGACCAATACCATTATTGCGCCCATAATGATTTAATTCTGTAAGTAAAGTTGCAGGCGATAAATTTTCTCCATTGATTGAAACAGCATCGCCTTTTTTAAAACCAAGCGTGATTCTGGTTGCTTGATCGGGAGCATCTTCCGGCGAAAGAGTACGCATATGGACATATTCAGGAGCAGAAAGAGCTGGATTCTCCAATATCTTTCCTTCTGATGAGGAATGCAATAAATTTGCATCCACTGAAAAAGGTGCTTCACCTTGCTTATCTTTTTCTACAGGAATTTGATATGTACGTGCAAATTCAATTAGATCTGTCCGACTCTTAAAATCCCAATCACGCCATGGAGCAATAATCTTTATATCGGGATTAAGTGCATAAGCGGAAAGCTCAAAGCGTACCTGATCATTGCCTTTTCCTGTCGCTCCATGAGCAATTGCATCTGCTCCTGTTTCCTTAGCAATTTCAATTAAACGTTTTGAAATAAGTGGACGTGCAATTGATGTTCCTAAAAGATAACTCCCCTCATAAACCGTATTGGCTCGAAACATCGGAAAGACAAAATCACGCACAAATTCTTCACGCAAATCTTCAATATAGATTTCTTTAACACCTAACGTTTCAGCTTTATGACGAGCAAACTCTAGCTCTTCTCCCTGCCCTAAATCTGCTGTAAAAGTTACAACTTCAACGCCTAGTTTAGTTTGCAACCATTTGAGAATAATTGACGTATCCAGCCCCCCTGAATAAGCTAAAACAACTTTTCTAGTATTTTGCCACTTTTTCATTTTAAAATCCCATGTGAGCTGCTTCTTTCATTTTTTCCTAAAAATTTAAACAATCTAAGAAGTATAAAAATAAATTTTTTCAAGCAACATTAAAAAGACTCAAAAAGCGTAAATAAGGGCGCTTCGGACGATAAATAGCGTGAACACTACTTAAAAATAAGAGGAGATTTAGGTGTCATTTCTACCGGAGTGGTCTATTATTGTACAATTTGCTTTAGCATCATTGATTTTAGCGCTTATCCCAGGACCAGACATGATGCTTTCCGTAGGAAGAACCATTACACAAAGCAAAAAAGCTGGAATTATGTGTGCCTTAGGAAGCGCAACAGGATTTGCTATTCAAGTTATTGCTGTAGCACTTGGCTTGTCAGCACTTATTTTTGCTGCGCCACACACTTTTGTTCTTCTGAAAATTGTTGGTGCCTTTTATCTTTTATGGTTTTCCTTCCAAGCTTTACGGAGAAAACCGACATTTTTCTTTGAACAAACACCTTCTAAATCTCAAAGCTCTAAACGTAACTATCTTGCTGGTATTGGAATTAATCTTCTCAATCCTAAAGTCATACTCTTTAACGCAACATTCTTACCACAATTTATTAATGAGAATGATCCTATGGCAACACAAAAGTTACTTTTTTTAGGACTCTCTTACATTCCTATTTCTTTCCCTATTACAATTTCTGTTGTTTTTACAGCGCATAAACTTACCAAAACCCTTAAACAAAACCCTCTTTATATTCGCTTTCTCGACTGGCTTATTGCTGGTACTTTTACCAGTTTTGCTCTCCATCTTCTTATCGTTACAAAAAATTGATTTATAAGGTGTAATTTATCATTCTTAATTTAAATGAGAACTCTATATATTGTGAAACGCTCTCATTTTAAATCTGTCTATATTGAATTAAAGAATAGCTTTATTCTCTTGTACATCACAAAAAAAGCTGGAATTGTCGTGTAGCTAAAAATTTGAATGCTCGTACTAACCTTACACACCTAGGATGAAACCTAAAAATATGGATGGTATCATATATTTCACAGAAGCTTTTTTGCTATAGTTTTCACAGTCGTTGTCGTGAGATGGAGAGTGCATGAAGAAATGCTTTTTTTAAAACATGTCAATGGGTAACAATGATATTTATGGTAAGAAGTATTTACATTTTAGACATGCCGTTTATATGTAAAGCGCAATCTTGCTAAAGAACGTAATAAACAAAAGCATCAGGATATATATATATCTCCACTCTTTAAAATTTATTACAGTCGATGCTTTTAAAAATCATAAAACCAAAGTAAAAAATGTGAAATGAGGTGGAAATGAGTGGCTCTTGAAATTTTCCTCTAAATTAGGCCGCCTCCTCATTTCAGAGATTACGCAAACAGACTTTATACAATATCTTTCCCCCTATTGAACTTATAAAGCGAAGACTATTCATCTTAATCCCTGTCTCATACATGCCTCTATATGAGAGAGTTGATTTACAGAAAAAAATTCAAGCTTTATAGCACTAAAAATTGCGTTAACTAATGACCAATGGCATTTTCAAGTTTCAAACGTTCAGATTTTCGTAAGCGCTCTGAAGCCGATTTAAGCTGTCCACATGCAGCTAAAATATCGCGTCCACGCGGTACCCGAATAGGAGAAGCATAGCCCGCTTGATTAACAATATCAGCAAAACGCTCGATTTGCTCCCAATCAGAACATTGATAATTACTCCCTGGCCACGGATTAAAAGGGATTAAATTGATCTTTGCTGGAATACCTTTTAGCAACTGTATTAATCGCTTAGCATCATCTAAACTATCATTGATATCTTTCAGCATAACATATTCAAATGTAATTCGTTTTGCATTAGACAGACCAGGATAATTACGGCAAGCATCCATGAGCAGAGCAAGCGGATATTTTTTATTAATAGGAACAAGCATATCCCTTAGTGTATCGTGTACGGCGTGCAATGAAATTGCTAACATCACACCAATTTCTTCCCCAGTTCGAATAATTCCAGGAACAACTCCACTGGTTGAAAGCGTAATCCGACGTTTTGATAAAGAAAGTCCATCGCCATCAGAAGCAATCAATAAAGCTTTTTTTACAGCTTCAAAATTATAAAGAGGTTCTCCCATTCCCATCATAACAATATTGGTAATTTTGCGCCCTTCAACAGGAATAATTGCACCATCAGGCGTATCCTTATCAGGAAAATCACCCAAACAATCACGTGCGACTAATAATTGTGCCAAAATTTCTTCCGCCGTCAGATTGCGAACAAGCATCTGCGTTCCTGTATGACAAAAAGAGCAGGTTAACGTACATCCAACTTGCGATGAAAGACATAAAGTACCTCGCCCTTCTTCAGGAATATAAACCGTTTCAATTTCAACAGGCTTTCCAGCCCCACGGGCTGGAAAACGTAAGAGCCATTTACGTGTACCATCCTTTGATACTTGTTCTCCAACAATCTCCGGACGAGCAATGGAAAAATAACGTTTAAGTGTTTCCTGCATTGCTTTTGAAATATTTAGCATTTCATCAAAATTTGAAACGCCACGGACATAAAGCCAATGCCAAAGCTGACGTGCACGCATACGCGTTTGACGCTCTGGTATACCAAGTGTCTTTAAAGTTTGCACTATTTCATCTTGTGATAGTCCAATTAAAGAGAGCTTAGAACTCTCCTTTACCACCACATTATCTGTTTTTTGTGCTAAACATGAACCAACAGGCCTAAGGTCATAGGAAATAGCCATTGCTTTCCAATTTACATCACTCTTGTAGAAGTTATCAAAACTTTAATGGCACTTTTGAGCCATATTTAATGCAGCAGTGACCCCTTTTAAGGAATAAGTATAGGTCGTATGCGTTCCTCGTTTTGATATTGCTTTCACTGTCATATTGTTTCCAGCACGCATAGCAGAAACAAGCTGCTTTTCCTGCTCTGATGATGCCAACCAAGCTGAGGAATCCTTCGTGAAAAAATCAAAGTCCTTGCCTCCAATGGTTACTGTCACTTTCGACCCTTCTTGAAGCGTATAACCAGCCATAAACTGCGGTTCAAACGAAACAGGTGACAAAGAACGCTTGGTAACTAAGAAAAAATTATCACCATGATTAACCGTTGTTGGAAGAGCCTTCAAAGGAACAGATAACACATAGCAAATCGTATTTTGGGACGATTTATAAGAATAGGCTCCCCACGCTTCAAATTGGTTTAAACGGCTTGGCGTTTGTGCACATGCGATCCCACCTGTAATAAGAACCATTACAGATGCAGCGATAACAGTTTTTTCAAACATCTTCATTTAGCTCACTTCTTTAGTCTTTAACAAGATTCTCTTCATTGGAAAAGTTCAAACAAAAACTCCTCGATACTCATGTGTAATTATCCTAATTCCTTCAATAAAGGAAATATTTCCAAAGTAATCAAAACAGATTTTACGCTCCATTGTGACCTTTTAGTCGTTACCAAAATATGAACTTTTTATTTAATAATCACATTAAAAAACAATATTTTTGATTTCATACTGCCCATTTCGTTTTTTAATAAAAAATAATTCCTTTAAGCAACAGGATTTCAAAACAAGATGAAAATATACCACCACTCTGCAGAGAAATAAACCATACTCTTTACACCACAAACAATCTGCTGCAAAACTTTGAAAATAAACCCTCCCTCAAAAATTTCATAGCATCGCATCACAGCCTTGAGAATATCATTTCTCAACTCTACACATTCAATAGACGCGTATCTGTAAGATACTCCACCTTCCAATTATTATAGTGTATTCATACGTCGTATTCAATATCGTCCTGACATCATCTTGTCATAATCTTAAAAATATCTCTCAAGAATAACCAAATATTATCAATATATTAAATTACGAAACAGAAAAGCCTTAAATTCCGTCTCAATAGCGAATCGTATAACGTAACCTTCTACTATCAGCTCTTTAAGATACTAATTATATTATTTCTAAGTTCTATGATGTACCCTTCACAATTTATACACTTATAATCTTTTTTAAGCTGCATTTGATTCTGAAGTTTGAATCAATAAAGCATAAAGTGCATTGGCATTGTGTGTATTGCGCAATTTTTGCACAACATCAGCATGACGCAAAACGCGTGCAATCTGTGATAAAGCTTTTAAGTGATCTGCACCCGCATTTTCAGGTGCCAAAAGAAGAAAAACAAGGTCTATAGGCTCGTCATCGAGAGCTTCAAAATCAACAGGACTTTCAAGACGTGCAAATATACCAATAATCCGATTAATATCAGGTAATTTTCCATGAGGAATCGCAATACCACCACCCAGCCCCGTTGAACCAAGTTTCTCGCGTTGCAAAACAATATCAAAAATTACATGCTCACTAAGACCTGTCAGTTGAGACGCTTTTTCGGCTAAAATTTGCAGAACTTGTTTTTTCGAATTAGCCTTAAGAGCCGGAATAATTGCTTCCGGTGTTATTAACTCACTCAAATTCATCCTTTAATTTTCCTCTTACACGCTCAAATGCTCACTAATAAACCCTATAAACGATATCGAACCTTAAAGCTCTTTCACTTTTCACAACATCGCATGTGTTTTTATTTTTCAATTTATAATGGGTGAAGGCTTAATACGTCTCATATCACTTTTAACAGAACAATAAATAGTGTTTAGCTCCTCATTAACAGCATGAGAAAAGAAAAAAAGAAATGAAGTTGTTCATAAAATTAATTTCCTTAAGACCCTAGAAAAGGGCATTATTTATAAATTTATTAAACTTGTCACAAGAGTTAATGTATAACTCCCCATTAGATTTTTTTCTTTCTTTAAAAATAAGCCCTTAATAGAATGAGAAGCATATTAAGCAAAACAGACCTTTGGTTTGGAAATTACTGTATATCTTAAACAAAGCCTTATAACAAGAACCCAAAGGCGTTTTGCTCCTATTTTAAATGCGCCATACAAACCAATAAAACACGACAATCCCTATTAAATAAACGCAATATATAACGGATGGATGCTCCAATCAAAATACCCAAAACAGCATCATCAACATATTCTTTGATTTGACAGAAAAAATGCGATGAATATCTCTTACCTTTCAATAACACATGCATTTATTTACAGCCTCATTTATCACTTATTATCAAGTTAATCTAATGATATCTTTTCTATGACACAATTATGAGTAAGCTCAACCAATAAAACAATAAATTCACCTTATAGTGATGAAGCCTTTTGCTCCACTCAATAAAAATTTTTTTAGATTACATTCATAAAAGAAGTTTTGGCATAAATAAGGAGATTTTCAATAATAATGTAATGAATACAGCTACCAGAGAAAATCCTATTGCACACCTCAATTAAAAAACTTTATCCTAAAGTCGTATTCTTTTATTGCTTTACAAGCCGTTGATAAAATTATCATCGTTTCTACAATAAAGTAATAATTTCATTTGTTTCTCTAATAAAAATATATATTAATAATATGCTTTACTAATAATTACAACGAAACCTTAATCTATCTCCTTTGAAAGGTGTTTGTGACGACTAGTTGTTTCTATTAAACTTAAATAGAACCGTATGAAAGCTGTAAAATCATAGAGAAAACTGATGTCCCAAATAAATTCTGCGAACATCAACGTTGTTGATAATATCATTAGGACGACCATGAACTAACACTTTGCCGGTGTGAATAATATAAGCACGGTCGACGAGCCCCAGTGTCTCGCGTACATTATGATCTGTTATTAAAACACCGATGCCACGCCTCGTTAAATGACGAATAAGTTGTTGAATATCAAAAATAGCGATAGGATCAATCCCCGCAAATGGTTCATCAAGTAACATAAAATGAGGACGAGAAGCTAAAGCACGCGCAATTTCAAGTCGTCGACGTTCACCCCCAGATAACGAAACTGCAGGCATTTTACGTAAATGGTCAATTTTAAATTCATGTAAAAGACTATCAAGCTCTTCACGCTGTTTAAGACGATCTTTTTCAACGACTTCTAAAACAGCTTTAATATTATTTTCTACTGAAAGACCACGAAAAATAGATGCTTCTTGGGGAAGATACCCAATACCTAAACGCGCCCGTCGATACATCGGAAGATGCGTAATATCAAATCCATCAATTTTAATGGATCCTCCATCAGATTTTATGAGCCCTGTAACCATATAAAAACAAGTTGTTTTACCTGCCCCATTAGGACCTAAAATGCCAACTGCTTCTCCCGTACGAATGCCAAAAGAAACGCCATTAACTGTTGGTCTTCCTCGATAAACTTTAATCAAATGACTGGCAATCAAAGTCCCTTTTAAGCGCTTTTTTGAAGCTTCACTTACAAGATCATGCTGATCAGTTTGTTTTTTTCTTTTGATTCCAAACATAAAACCTTAATGGCCATTTTGTTGACTTTGTTTAAAAATAATAGAAACGCGACCTTTTTTCTTAGTCGTCTCACAACCTTCTAAAAAAGCCCTTCCGCTTTCCATATTTGCCGTTAATTTACATCCTGTTGCCACATTGTCACCATCTGTTAATACAACATGGTTCCCTGTCAAGCTCATCATTTTTGATTTTCCATCAAAAACGCCTTTATCCCCCGTAGCAATTTGCGTCGCTATTTTTATATAGACTTTTCCTAAGGCTTCCATTTTTTGTATACCCGACGAACCAAACAAAGTAAAAGATGATGCCTCCGTATCTTCCTTGTTTCTATTCGCTTCTTTATGGGCTTTATCGTAATAAACAATTAATTTTTCTGTCCGTAAAAAACGTTCACCTTGCACCACTGAAACATCACCCTTAAAAAGTGCCATCCCTTCTTTATCACGTATTTCTAAAGAATCTGCATGAAGTTCTACAGGCTCTTTGTCGTTTGATAGACTTATCCCCAAATGGGTCCCTTCAGCATATCCTAAAACCGTTCCTCCTCCTAACATTCCCATGCTAAAAGCCAACGTCATACCTATCCATCTTTTGTATGATCTCATTCTTTCAATTCTTCTGTTTGTTATACATGAATTCTCTTTATTAAATATCCCTTAAAGATTCCTATTGATATTGCGTCATTACTTTTGAAGCACTAAATGCACACCACCATGGAAATACATGTTTTTTCCTTTTTCTCGAATTTGTAAGGCATTGGCTGCAAGATGAAAACCGGCTCGCTGAATATCAACGCGTTGATCTGTTTTTAACTGTCCCTCAGATAAATTAATATTAGCCGACATAAATTGTGCCATCATCCCATCATTCGTCGTAATGGTGAATGGCTTATCCAATTGTAAAAAACCATGAATGTTATCGTAAACACCCCCTTGTGCAGCAAGAAAAACTTGTCTTTGTTGGCCCATAGATGCTTTCGCTGTAATATTTTGTAATCCAATTATTCCAGAGCGCGTTTGATCTTGAAATGCCTTTTCTGCTTTAAGCCAATAAGGTTCATGAGTACGCGTATAACCTTCTAATTTTGGATTGAGTATTGTCAAGTTGCTCACTCCATTCTCTTCATTATTCAAAGGCATAGGATCAGAAGTAACGGGAACCAAGAAAAACGTAAACCAGCAAAAAACCAGCGCTAAAACTAACGCTAAGAGGGGTAAAAAAAATTTTAATAGGCTAATGCGACGCGAATGACGAGATGCCTTTTTAAAAACATCTCCAACTGATGATTGCGTTGAAAAGACTTCATAATGATTGTGTACGGACATACTCTCCTAATCTCTTAAATATTCCACATTTTTAATCTGTATAACCTTTATGAGAGGTATTTTCAAATTTTGTTTCTTGAAATTTGTTTTTTCTTGGTTTTATTTTGCTTTTATCCGTTTATATATTGTAATATGCATGAAGTGCACAATTATAAAAAAATTTTTTGTGTGAAAGTGAGGCTATTGTGGTTAAATCAGAGCTTGTGCAAATTATTGCTCGTCATAACCCGCATCTTTTTCAACGGGATGTGGAAAATATTGTAAACGCTATTTTTGAAGAAATTTCAACAGCTCTTGCCAATGGTGATCGTGTTGAACTTCGTGGATTTGGAGCTTTTTCTGTAAAAAGCCGTTCAGCTCGGAATGGACGTAACCCACGAACTGGAGAAGCCGTTGTTGTTGAAGAAAAGTGGATTCCCTTTTTTAAAACTGGCAAGGATTTACGCGACCGTCTTAATCAGTGAGAAACTTATGATTATTAAACGTATTCTTCTAACAAGTATCGGTGTGATTATCACAGCCTTTTTGGTTGTTTTTATTGTAGCTAATCGTCAAATGGTTCCGTTAACACTTGATCCTTTTCGAGAAAATTCTGAAAGTTTTACTTATCATGCTCCCCTCTTTATATGGCTTTTTATTTTCTTTGGTCTTGGTATTTTATTAGGAAATCTGATCCGTTGGTTTTCCTATCACAAATGCAAAAAAGCTCTCAAAAAAAGTAAAGCCGAGATTGAGAAATTGAAAATGTCTATCACAAATCTAGTGTAATGATCTTTTAATGAAAGAGTTTTTCCATTAGTATTTTATAGTCAATATAGAGTCTTTTTCTATACGTGTTTTAATTGATTTTAGTTCTTTTGTACTTTTACGAAACATTTAAGAGCTTTATAAAGTAATTTTTTATACCTCATATACCGTGATACAAAACATGCCTGCACAATGTTTTCAATCCCCCTACAAGAATAGATATCCGCAGGAAAAGTTGCCTCTTATTTTGGAAACAGGTATGAGTGAAAACTATGCTCTTATTGATTCTGGAAATGGACAAAAATTAGAGCGTTATGGAGATTATCGAATTATTCGTCCAGAAGGTCAAGCATTATGGAAACCTGCTTTATCACAAAAACAATGGGCTGATGTTGATGCTATTTTTACAGGAAACCGTGATGAAGAAGGAGTTGGTCGTTGGCATTTTCCTAAAAAGCCACTAGATGAAACATGGCCCCTTTCTTGGAATGGATTGTCTTTTCTGGGGCGTTTTACTTCCTTTCGTCATGTAGGCGTTTTTCCTGAACAAGATGCCCATTGGCGCTCTATGGAAGAACAAATCATAAAAGCTGCACGTCCTATAAAACTATTGAATCTTTTTGGCTATACAGGTGTTGCCTCTTTGATTGGAGCACGAGCGGGTGCAAACGTTACCCATGTTGATGCTTCTAAAAAAGCGATTGCGTGGGCAAAAGCTAATCAGAAAAAAGCAGGATTACCAGATCATTCTATTCGCTGGATTTGCGATGATGCTGTAAAATTTGTCGAGCGAGAACTCCGTCGCAAAAAAAGCTATGATATGATCCTTCTTGATCCCCCTGCTTATGGACGTGGAACCCATGGTGAAATTTGGCAACTTTTTGATCATTTACCAGCTATGATCACAAATTGTCGTAAACTCCTCTCTGATAAACCGCTCTCTGTTGTCCTTACAGCTTATTCCATTCGTGCTTCCTTCTTTGCGCTTCATACTTTAATGCGCGATACATTTGTAAATCTTGGTGGTAAGGTCGAATCAGGAGAACTCATTTTGCGTGAAGAAGTTGCAGGACGCGCCCTTTCTACTTCTCTTTTTAGCCGCTGGATTGCTTGAATATGTGTGGAACAAAAACTGGTAGAGTGAAAGAAATCACCTCTCTTAGCAACCCTATCATAAAAGATCTTAAAGCACTTAACCAAAAGAAAAACCGTAATCGCGAAGGTCTTTTTATGGCAGAGGGATTGAAATTGGTTATTGACGCTCTCAATCTCGGTTGGACAATACAGACACTTATTTTTTCTAAAAGCGAAATTGGTAATGCCATTATCGAAAATACTGCTGCACGCGCTGTAGCTAATGGTGCTTTTGTTATCAAAGCCTCACTAAAGGTTATGGAATCACTTACTCGACGCGATAACCCACAAACAGTTATTGGTATTTTCAAACAAAAATGGCAACCTCTTGAAACAATACAAGGGCAAGCTAAAGATGTTTACATCGCGCTTGATCGTGTGCGTGATCCTGGAAATCTTGGGACCATTATTCGTACTGCTGATGCTGTAGGTGCCAAAGGTGTTCTTTTAATTGGCGAAACAACAGATCCTTTTTCACCTGAAACAGTTCGTGCAACCATGGGATCTATTTTCTCTATACCCCTTTATCGTTTTGATGAAAGCGCCTTTTTAAACTGGTCGACTCACTTTAAAGGCATGATTGTTGGCACGCATCTCAAAGGATCTCTGGATTATCGGACACTTGATTTCAAAAATGGTCCGATAGTCCTTTTAATGGGAAATGAAAAACAGGGGCTGTCAGATATTCTTACACGTCGATGCGATAAACTTGCGCGTATTCCACAAAGTGGACGCGCTGACTCGCTTAATCTAGCAGTAGCAACAGCTGTTATGCTTTATGAAATCCGTCGTCCTTATTTAACACTGGAACCATGCGAGGAAAAAATATGATCCGCAAATCACTCCCTTTTCTTCTCCTTGGCTTAACCCTTACAGTCGGGCTTGACCAAGCTGTTAAGTACTGGGTTATGCACAATATGCCTTTAGGAACAGAAATCCCGCTTATTCCTTTCCTTTCCCTTTATCATGTGCATAATTCTGGCATTGCATTTTCGTTTTTTTCTTCTTTTTCTCACTGGGGAATCATTGCCATTACGATCATTGTAATTATCTTTCTTTTATGGTTATGGAGAAATGCTGAAGATAATAAATTTTTAACGTGCTTTGGTCTTGTCCTTATTATTGGGGGAGCAATTGGCAACCTTATTGATCGTATTCGCTTTCATCATGTCACTGATTATATACTTTTTCACATTGCTGATATTTTTTATTTCGCTATTTTCAATCTTGCAGATAGTTTTATCACTCTTGGTGTTATTGCTATCCTTATTGAGGAACTGCGCACTTGGATGAAAGCAAAACGTCATTCTAGCCATACATCTTCTCATTAATATTCTCATCGCCTTAAAAAAACAGAGATTTTCAACCATCATAAATCTAATTACAAACTCTCTTAACTAATTCTTTAGACTGATTATTTTACATATTTTTCTTTATGAAAATTTTATGTTTTCTTCAACCTTACATGTCCATCTCTACTCAATACAAAAGAACTGACTTCAAATGGCTTTTACGCTATACTATTTTCACGGACTCTGTCGTAAAATGAGCTTGGAAAGCGTTGAGAGTATCTCTAAAACAAGTAAGTAAATTGAGAATCCAATGGTACTCTGTTCCTCATAAGGGATATGATGAGCGGATAAATGAAAATACCCCTTATGAAAGCTTTCATATACAAAGTTTGCCGCAACATTAGAGACAAAAAAGAATACGATAGTAGCAGTTTTCACCTTTATTAAGTCAAGCTGATACGCATAGGGTGCTACACCCTTATCTCCATCGATAAATAGAGTTTGAAATATTGAAAGTGTTTATTAAATGATTACAATTGTTTACAAAAATACTTGTTATTCGTTTTTTCGATTTCAGTTTCTATGCTCCTCTTCTTTTCTTAATAAACTATAAAGTTAATATATTGATTATAAATAATAAATCATAATTCTATATTGAATTTAAGCTGCTTTAAATTGTTATTTTTCATTGTTTCAAATCTTTTTATTTTTAATGCAAAAAAATCTAACAAATCAAAGTGATAGACCTATAAATATATTTTTTTTGTTTCATAATGTAAAACCCACTGTGCACCACCATTTTTATGGCTATGAAAAAACAATTGCATCATCGTATTATTTTACAGCTCTCAATGTTGTCTTATAGCTTCTTGCATTTTAGAGAATTTATGAGCGCTATTTTTACTCCTTTTTAGAACTTTTTATCCGCACGCCAATCCTAATCGTATCGTGCAGGAAAATGATCTTGATTGCTTTAATATAAACAGATTTGTCATCAGAAAACCTTACGATATTTTTTTAGGGGTATTTAGAATTAATATATCTTTATATATCAATATGTTATATAAAAACTCAACCCAATTAGATTTTCTGGCTGGGTAGAGCAGATGCAATCTTGAAAATTGAAAAATAGCGCGATGTTACGCGCCACTTTCCTCATCACTGTGAAGGTAGATATTTTATAGGTGGAAATTATAGGGTTCCTGTGAATATAAAAAGCTTCTTAGCTTCGTCTTTTTCTTTTGCAAAAATACGGTGAAGACAGAAATATTTTTCATGGAAATGAACTTTTTCCTTACCAATTTGTAAGGTTCATTGCTTTGATAAATCTCTTGTAATTTTAAAATAAATCTCCATAATAAGAGGAGATATGCTGGAATTCCGCCAGTGATTCTGAAGGTTTTTTGTATTCGCCAAATTAAGGCTTATACAAAGCTTGTCTCTTTAAAGACAGAGACATTTAAAAAAACCAGTGCCTGACGGGACATATGCTAAAGGATTTTATATTATGGCTAATTTTAAAAATTTACGTTCAGCGCCTGCTTCTCATGCTGATGCATCAATTGATCAGGGATTGCGTGACTATATGTTGGGTGTTTACAATACAATGGCCATTGGTTTGCTTATTACAGCTGCTGCTGCCTATGCAATTGTATCATTAGCAACAACAACCGATATGAGCCAAGCAGCCGCTCAGATCAATAGCAGTGTTTATTTAACATCATTTGGAGTAACATTTTATACATCACCATTCTCTTATATTGTGATGTTTGCGCCCCTCATTGCAGTTTTATTCCTTAGTTTTAAAATTAATACATTGAGTACAAATGCTGCTCGTAGCCTCTTTTTTGGCTATGCTGCTCTGGTTGGGCTTTCATTATCTTCAATCGTTTTACGTTATACGACAGAGAGTATTGTACAAACCTTTGTCATTTCCGCTGCAACTTTTGGAGCTCTTTCACTTTATGGATACACAACAAAGCGTGATCTTACAGCAATGGGTTCATTCTTTTTCATAGGTTTGATCGGTTTGATGCTTTCCATGGTTGTGAATATTTTTCTTGGATCAAGCGCTTTGCAATTTGCTATCTCCGTTATCGGTGTTTTTATCTTTGCTGGTTTGACAGCTTACGACACTCAAAACATTAAGTTGATGTATTATGAAGGAGATCAAGGCGACACCAGAGGTCGTAAAGTTATTATGGGCGCGTTGAGTCTTTATCTTGATTTCATCAATATGTTTGTTTTCTTGCTACAATTTCTCGGTTCAAACCGTGATTGATTGCAGAAATCATCGCTTAATGAAAGAACCTTGTTTCTAAATGAGACAAGGTTCTTTCGTTTTTAGTGTAAATTTTTATCCTTTGCCTTTTAGGGATTATTCTTTTCGTAAAATGACAAAAATACTTTACAAGCAAAAACTCCCTTGGTTTAGCGATTTTATTCAACAAAAGCTCCATAAAACCCTTTTAAAAGCAATCCATAGCCGTTCTCACCATACGTCAAATATCCTCAACCCAAATAATCATTATGACCTGACCGTTGCCTCTTATAATGTGCATAAATGTGTAGGTGTTGATAAAATTTTTAATCCTACACGAATTGTCCGTGTTATTAATGAATTACAAGTTGATATCCTTGCTCTTCAAGAAGCAGATAAACGTTTTGGAGAACGTATTGGTTTGATTAATCTTCAGCTGTTAAAAGCTGAAACCAATTTGATCCCTGTACCTCTCAATACTATGTCACCTCATGGTCACGGTTGGCATGGGAACGCTCTCTTTTTGCGAAAGGGATATGTACGTGATACTTTACAAGTCTCTCTTCCTGGTATTGAACCACGTGGTGCTATCATTGTCGAGCTGGAAATGGCAGCAGGCCCTATTCGTATTATCGCGGCTCATTTTGGCTTATTACGTTATTCTCGTAAACAACAAACAAAAATGCTCCTTGCAATTTTGCAAAAACGCTCCCTTATGCCTACACTTCTTATCGGAGATTTTAACGAATGGCGGATGGGAAAAGGCTCATCTTTAAACCATTTTTATCCCTATTTTGATAGCACATTTAAAGTTGTACCAAGCTTTCCCTCTCGCTTTCCTTTTCTTGCTCTTGATAGAATTTTTGCCTTTCCTCACCAATTGGTAACAAGTCTTGAAAATCACCATTCACCACTTGCGCGTATTGCCTCAGATCATTTGCCAATCAAAGCTTATCTTAATCTTGCTAATGCAATAAATATCCTTAAAAATAAATGAAAAAAGTTAATGTGCCTCATCCCAATTTTGAGCCGTCATGACTTTCACTTCAAGGGGTACAGACAAAGAGAGAACAGGCATTGTAGCATTTTCCATAACATTTTTAACAACAGCCATGGTTTTTTTACTCTCCTCTTCTGGTACTTCAAAAATCAATTCATCATGCACTTGCAGCAACATTTTTGCTGATAGATTTTTTTCTTTTAAAGCATCTTCCATCTGTATCATGGCGCGGCGAATAATATCGGCCGCAGAACCTTGAATGGGAGCATTGATGGCCGCTCTCTCATTAAGAGAACGAATTTTTACATTCTTTGCTTTTATTTCTGGATAATGGATACGACGTCCAAAAATTGTTTCTACATAACCATTCTCACGCGCAAAGCTTTTAGTCTTTTCCATATAATCTTTAATTTCTGGAAATCTTTCAAAATAAAGTTGAATATAACGACCTGCTTCTTGACGTGAAATCCCTAATTGATTGGCTAATCCAAAAGCTGAAATACCATAAATAATACCAAAATTAATCGCTTTTGCACGCCTTCGTATATCTGAAGGCATTCCCTCTATCACAACGCCAAACATTTCTGACGCCGTTATAGCGTGAATATCATGTCCTTGAGCAAAAGCTTCTTTTAATGCTTTTATATCAGCAATATGTGCAAGAATACGCAATTCAATCTGGCTATAATCTGCCGAAAGCAACACATGTCCTTTTGGAGCAATAAAAGCTGTGCGGATTTTACGTCCCTCCACAGTCCGTACCGGAATATTTTGCAAATTTGGTTCTGATGATGATAACCGCCCCGTTGATGTTGTTGCCAAAGAATAATTCGTATGAACACGTCCTGTTTTTGGTAAAATATAAGAGGGTAAAGCATCTGTATAAGTCGATTTTAGTTTTGTAAGCTGGCGCCAATCAATAACTTTACGTGGCAAAATATGACCTTCGGCCGCTAATTCTTCTAAGGTCTGTGCAGAAGTTGACCACTGTCCCCCCTTGGTTTTAGCTCCTCCAGGCAATCCCATTTTACCAAAAAGAATATCACCTAATTGCTTTGGTGAAGCAAGATTGAATTTCTCATCCGCGAGTTGATAAATTTCCTCTTCTAGAAAAGCAGCAGCCTGCGCTAATTCTCCTGAAAGACGCAACAGAATCTGTCTATCAACAAGAATTCCACGTTCTTCCATTCTTGCAAGAACTTCTATGAGTGGTCTATCAAGACGTTCATAGATTTTAGTCATTCCTTGAGAGACAAGTTGCGGTTTTAAAACTTGCCACAAACGGAGTGTTACATCAGCATCTTCAGCCGCATAAAGCGTTGCTTGTTTCAAATCTACTTGTGCAAAAGAAGTGATTTTTTTTCCATTATGTGTTAAATCTTTATAAGCAATTGTTGTATGTCCAAGCCAACGCTTAGATAAATCATCCATATTATGCGTCAATGTTCCAGCATCTAAAGCATAGGAAAACAACATGGTGTCATCAAAACAGCGCATCACGATGCCATATTGTTTCATCACCAACCAATCATATTTTACATTCTGACCAACTTTTAACACCGCAGAATCTTCCAATATTGGCTTTAAAAGTGCTAAAGCCTTCTCGGTTTTAATCTGTTCTGCAATGCGTGCGCCTCCCAACAGATCATCTTTCCCTTCAACATGCTCAAGAGGTATATAAGCTGCTTTTTCCGGTTGTAATGCTAAGGAAAAACCAACAAGCTTTGCTTGCATGGGATCAAGGGATGTTGTTTCAGTATCAAATGCAAAAAAGCCTTGTTCTTCTGCTTGCCATAACCATTCTTGTAAAACGCCTTCGTCAAGAATCGTTGTATAAGCATCTCTTGTAATTTTTTGAGTTAGTGCTTGATCTTTGCGTTTTTCTGCTAGCTGTTGTGGAGAGTTCTCAGAAAAGTTATGAGGAAGTATGCTATCTTCTTTCTTTACATTAGAATCACGCTCCTTTTCAGATTTTTCCCACTCAACAGCTATATCAAGGGCATCAATAGCTGCTGCATCACATAACGTTGCTTCTGCCACGCGACGCGTGAGTGTGGAAAATTCCATCGCTTTCAAAAAAGAAATTAAGCGTGGTCCATCTTGTGGCTCCAAAATAAAATCATCTAAATCGCTGTCTATAGGAACATCTGTTTTAAGTCTAACAAGTTCACGAGAAATTTTAACCTGTTCACTATAAGTTTGTATGTTTTCACGTCGTTTTGTTTGTTTAATTTCAGTCACACGTTGCAATAAAAGATCAAGAGAATCAAATTGATTCAATAATTGGGCAGCAATTTTAGGACCAATGCCTGGAACACCTGGTACATTATCCGTTGCATCTCCAATTAATGCTTGTAAATCGATCATCTTTTCAGGGGGAACACCCCATTTTTCTATAACTTCTGAGATACCTATATGCTTGTTTTTCATCCCATCATACAAAGAAACATGCTTATTGACGAGTTGCATAAGATCCTTATCAGAAGAGATAATGGTTGTTTTTGCACCAACCTTTGTTGCCAATTGTGCATAGGTCGCTATCAAATCATCTGCCTCAAATCCTTCCTTTTCAATACAAGGCAAATTAAAAGCCTTTGTTGCTTGGCGTATTAAAGCGAATTGAGGAATTAAATCTTCGGGAGGTTCAGAGCGATTCGCTTTATACTGAGGATAGATTTGTTTTCGAAAAGTATCAGATGAATAATCAAAAATAACAGCAAAGTGTGTTGGAATAATACCTGTCGCTGTGTTACGAGCATCACAGAGTAATTTCCATAACATATTACAAAAACCAGCTACTGCTCCTATAGGAAGTCCATCCTTTTTACGTTTTAAAGGTGGTAAAGCATAGTAAGCACGAAAAACATAGCCTGATCCATCAACCAACAAAAGATGATCTGTTGCTTTCATGACAATTTTATTTCTCCATTTCAGCTAAAAAATACATTCCCCTTAATATATTTTTTTCATTTTGCCTCTAAAAAGCCATTTTTTCTTTCCATAAGACGTGAAGTCGTTGCATTTTATATTATGTACCTAGAGCTTTTCTTTGCTGTTACAGGATTAATAGCTTTCATTTTGCTCCTCCTATGATAGCTGAGGTACGATGTAGCGACAAGGTCGTTGTGGTGTTCCCCTCCCCACAACGACCGTTTTTTTGATATCCGTATTTTATATTTTTAATCTTAAATAACCTTTTTAGAAAAAAGGTAAGAATGTTATTCATGAATTTTGAAATTATTCCACAGAGCTTTTTCACCCATTTTATTGATAAAATCAGCATGCAACTTTTTCTCTTGTGCACTCAACCTTGAAGGTAAAGCTTGTGGACGAGATTTAACTGCATAAGGTGTATCTTTATCATTTTTGATATGTTCATTAACATTTCTTTTGTTCTCAAAACCCAATACACCCTGCTTTCCACCAATCAGTTCAATATAAACATCGGCTAAAATCTCCGCATCAAGCAAAGCGCCATGAAGAACACGATGACTATTATCAATTCCGAAACGTTTGCATAAAATATCAAGAGAATTAGGACCCATAGGAAATTTACGCCGCGCCATAGCCAATGTATCAAGAATATTATCAACACTGATAAGCGGCTTATTGACGCGTTTTAATTCTGCATTAATAAAACCTATATCAAAACTTGCATTATGGGCAATCATTGTTGCGCCATTGATAAATTCCAAAAATTCATCAGCAATATCACTAAAGCTTTTTTCATTTTTTAGGCGTTCATTGGTTAATCCATGAATTGCTACAACTTCATCAGGTATAAGAACACCTTGTGGATTCAAATAAACATGGAATCGGCTTTCTGTAAGATAACGATCAACCATCTCAACACAACCGATTTCGATTATGCGATCTTTCTCTTTATCTAAACCTGTTGTTTCTGTATCAAAAATAACTTCACGCATGACTTCAATTCTTTAGTAAATTTTTTATCACGTACAAAACTTGTTTACGGGTATTCTCTAAATCTTTTCCTGTATCAATAATAAAATCAGCACGTTTACGTTTTTCTTCATCAGACATTTGTCTAGCATCAATAAAAGAAAATTTTTCTTCATTCATATCTTGGCGAATCATTACACGTGCTTTTTGTATTGCTCGTGTTGTAGAGACAACAACAACACTATCTACACGTTTTTCACCATTTGTTTCAAAAAGAAGTGGAATCTCAAGAACAACTAATTTTTTTTCCTGTTGACGTGCTGTCTCAATAAATTCTTCTTCTTTTTTTTGTACTAAAGGATGTATTATCTTTTCTAATATTTGTAATTTTTTCTTATCACCAATCAAAATTTTAGAAAGCTTTTGGCGGTTAATCTTCCCATCCTCAATAACATTGGGAAATATATGTGTTATAAGTGATACAGCCGGTTCACTCTTATAAAGTTGATGTACTGCTTCATCAGCGCTAAAAACAGGAACACCCGCTTGTTTAAAAAAAACAGCAACTGTCGATTTTCCCATAGCAATTGATCCGGTCAGCCCTATGATTTTCATTCTGTCTTTTCACCCATACCCTGTAAAATTTCTGCTCGTAATGCTTTTGTAACCTGTGGTCTTATTCCAAACCACCGTTCAAATCCGAAAACAGCCTGATGTAAAAGCATACCAAGCCCATCAACAGTCCTTAAACCATGTGCTTTTGCTTGTTGTAGAAAAGGTGTTAGCAATGGTGTGTAAACAATATCTGTTACCAATGCCGTTGTTTTTGCTTTATGAAAATCACAAAAAAAAGAATTTTCTTTTTCCTCATATGGAGTTGTTATACCTATAGAGGTTGTATTGACAATTAAATCAGCTTGATAAAGTATTTTATCTATATTCTGCCAATCGTGAACTTCCACAGGTTTCCCGAAATGCTGTGCTAAATCTTCTGCTCGCCCCTTTGTACGATTAACTAAGCAAATGCGTTCAAACCCACGTTTTTTTAAGGCATACAGAACAGCACGTGCAGCACCACCTGCCCCAAAAATAACTGCTGTTTCTCCTACCCAATCAGGATAAAAATCATCAAGATTAGCACTAAAACCATAGGCATCACTATTTGTAGCACAAAGTTTATTTTCTTCATACCAAAGCGTATTAACAGCACCAATCATTGTTGCTACATCATCTTTATAATTCGCTAAATGAAACGCTTCCTGTTTATAGGGTAGCGTGATATTCCCTCCACAAAACCCCCTTTTTTTTATAGATGTGAAAAAACCTCTAAATTCTTCAGATGTTACTTCTTGCGCAATATATTCACCTTGCAGATTATATTGTTTAAGCCAAAAATTATGAATTTTTGGCGATTTTGAATGGTGAATAGGAGTACCAACAACAAAAGCACATGGAGCTTTTGTTGTTTCGTGCTTTCTTGTTAAATTAACCATCAATAACCCCTAAATGACGCAGTTTTATAAGTAAGGGCAACAAAGGTAAACCAATAATGGTAAAAAAATCCCCTTCAATTTGATCAAAAAGATGAATTCCTTCTCCTTCAATTTGATAGACTCCCACACTATTTAAGACATCTATTCCCACGCGCGCTAAATAACGTTCAATAAACTCTGATGAAAGAGAACGTACTAACATATGTGCACTAAAAGATTCTACCCAAATTTCTTGACCATTATGAAATAAAGCTACTGCACTATGAAGAGAATGTTTTTTTCCTGATAATTCGCATAAACGTTGATGTGCTTCCTTACTATTTATGACTTTATGAAGAACTTGACCTTCCAAATCAAGCACTTGATCGCAACCAATAACGAAAGCATCAGGAAAACGATCAGAAACATTTTTTGCTTTTGCACTCGCAAGAAAACAACTGAGTTCTTTAGGTGTTTTTTCTTTTGCTTTTTTTTCTACTTCTCTTTCATCAAAAGAAGCTCCTTCAACCAAAAAATTTAAACCCGCTTTTTTTAATAATTGTGCACGATGAAAACTAAGAGATGCTAATATTAAACTATTTATTGCCATTAGATTCTCTCACTTTCCTTCACGAAATCGTGATAAAAGTTCAAATATTGCCGCTGCAGTTTCTTCAATAGAGCGCCTTGTGACATCAATAATAGGCCAATTAAAACGTTCGCAAATGCGTTTTGCATAGATTAATTCTTCAGCTATGTTGATACGATTTGTATAATTATCAAGAGCAAAACCTTCTCCCAAATCACGATTTTGGCGAATATGTGAGATTCTTTCAGCTGAAGCAATTAAACCAATAATTAAAGAATTTTTTGCCTCTAAAAGGGATTCTGGCAAATCAATATTAGGAATAAGAGGAACATTTGCCGTTTTAATTCCACGATTTGCTAAGTAGATACTTGTTGGTGTTTTAGATGTCCTTGAAATTCCTACAAGAATTACATCCGCTTCAGATAAGCTACTGAAAGATTGTCCATCATCATGCTCTATTGTAAAATCCAATGCCTCAATACGGCGAAAATAATCTGCATTAAGATCATGTTGTGCACTCGCACGTAAGTTGGTTGGCATCCCAAGGTAAGATTGAAAAGCATTTAAAACAGGATGTAATATATCAATATAAGGAACTTTTATTTTTTCGCATCTTTTTTGAAGAAGAAGTTTAAGTTTTTCATCAATTATTGTGTAAAGAACAATACCAGGCTCTTGTTGTATTTCATCAAGAGCTTTTTGTAACTGTATTTTATTACGAATCATAGGATAGATATGCTCTGTTGCCTGACTCGTTGTATACTGCGATGCTACAGCTCTTCCAACAGAAATTAATGTTTCCCCCGTTGCATCAGAAAGCATGTGTAAATGAAAGAATTTTTTTTCTTTTGTCACAAAAATTTTAACTCCTTGTTAAGACATGTGCATATATCCTTAGCCTTTTTTATAAAACTAAAATTTAGAAAAAATCTTCCATTATTATACACAGATAAATCCCTTGTGATAATCTAAAACCTCTTTTAAGAGAAAAGAGGGGATAACATCTTTAAGAGAGTGTTATTTTTATCTTTTTTTCCTTCTCTTTTGTGGATAAAATTGAGGATAAATAAAGTGTAAATAATAATTCACACTAAACACAGTTTTAAATAAAAAGAATCCTTATCTTTAATATAAATTTATTAATAAAAAATTCTGTAAAAAATACTCTTGAATGGTACTTAATGAATGCTATAAGTTAAAATCATATTTTTGTTATAGGATAATTAGAGATTATATTGAATTTTGTATTTTTATATAATATTCTTAATATTATACGAATAAATTTCATATAAATGGTACTTGCAGATTAAAGAAATTGAGTGTAAAATGTTCCTTTCTTGAGAATATTTAGTTCTATAAAATCTCCATAAATTGTTCAAGGTAATTCTCTCCTTAATTTAAAGAGCATATTTCATGCAAAAAATGAAACTACAAGAACTTAAAAGTAAAAATCCTGTTGAACTTGTTTCTTTTGCTGAAACATTAGAAGTTGAAAATGCTTCCCTGATGCGTAAACAAGAATTAATGTTCGCTATCTTGAAAAAACTAGCTCTACAAGATGTAGAAATTATAGGAGAAGGTGTTGTTGAAGTTTTGCAAGATGGATTTGGATTTTTGCGATCTGCTGATGCTAATTATCTTCCTGGACCTGATGATATTTATCTTTCACCTGCACAAATTCAATCATTTTCTTTAAAAACAGGTGATACCATTGAAGGTCCTATACGGAGTCCAAAAGAAGGGGAACGTTATTTTGCTCTTCTTAAAATTAATACCATTAATTTTGAAAAAACTGAAAAAATTCGTTATAAAATTCACTTTGATAATCTTACGCCTCTTTATTCAAATGAGCGCTTCCAAATGGAAATACAAGACCCTACAGAGAAGGATATGTCATCGCGTGTGATTGATTTGATATCTCCATTGGGAAAAGGACAAAGAGGATTAATTGTTGCACCACCTCGGACGGGAAAAACAGTTCTCCTTCAAAATATTGCTCATTCTATTACGACTAATCATCCTGAATGTTATCTTATCGTCCTTTTAATTGATGAACGACCAGAAGAAGTTACCGATATGCAACGTTCTGTAAAAGGAGAAGTTGTTTCTTCTACTTTTGATGAACCAGCAATACGTCATGTACAAGTAGCTGAAATGGTTATTGAAAAAGCAAAACGTCTTGTTGAATATGGGCGTGATGTTGTTATTCTTCTTGATTCTATTACACGTTTGGGGCGTGCCTATAATACGGTTGTTCCTTCCTCTGGTAAGGTTTTAACAGGTGGTGTGGATGCAAATGCTCTACAGCGTCCTAAACGTTTTTTTGGTGCAGCGCGCAATATTGAAGAAGGTGGGTCTTTAACTATTATTGCTACAGCTTTGATTGATACCGGTAGTCGTATGGATGAGGTTATTTTCGAAGAATTTAAAGGAACAGGTAATTCGGAAATCGTTCTTGATCGTAAAGTTGCTGATAAGCGTATTTTTCCTGCTATGGATATTTTGAAGTCAGGAACACGTAAGGAAGAGCTTTTAGTAGCACGGCAAGATTTACATAAAATTTTCGTACTTCGTCGTATTTTAGCACCTATGAATGTAACGGATGCAATTGAATTTTTAATTGATAAATTAAAACAAACGAAAAACAATAGTGAATTCTTTGATTCAATGAATACATAAAAAAAATAAGTTTTTTTGGTTAGGATACATCCTGTGGATACAATCTTTGCTGTTTCGAGTGGATTGTTACCTTCAGGGGTTGCGGTCATTCGAGTTTCTGGTCCTCATGTTGTAAATGTTGTTAAAACGCTTTGTGGCTGTTTGCCTAAGCCGCGTTTTATGCATTATGGAAACCTTACCGCTCGTGATGGTAGCTTTTTGGATGCTGCTTTGACTGTTTTTTTTCCTTCTCCTCATAGTTTTACAGGAGAAGATTGTGCAGAGTTTCATTTGCATGGAGGAAAAGCGGTTGTAAATCGTTTTATTGATGAATTGTCTACATTTTCTGGATGCCGTATGGCTGAAGCAGGTGAGTTTTCTCGTCGTGCTTTTATGGAAGGAAAATTAGATCTTGTTCAAGCAGAAGGTCTTGCTGATTTAATAGAAGCAGAAACGGAAAGTCAGCGGCGTTTGGCAGTTATGGGTGCTAGTGGGCATTTAACAGAACTTTATCGCGATTGGCGGTATAAACTTATGAAAGCACGTGCTTTTATTGAAGCAGAACTTGACTTTTTTGATGAAGCTGATGTTCCAAATTCGCTCTCTGATAAAGTTTGGAAAGATGTGGAAGATCTTTGTAGTTCTCTTCAAAAACATATTGATGAGGGAGAACGTGCAAGTATCTTACGTGATGGGTTAAAAATTGTTATTGCTGGTGCTCCAAATTCTGGAAAATCAAGTATCATGAATCGTTTGGCTGGAAGATCTGTTGCTATTGTGACAGATGAGGCAGGAACAACGCGTGATGCTTTAGAGATGAGACTTGTTTTTGGTGGTTTACCAGTTTTTTTGACAGATACTGCTGGTTTTAGAGAAACAGAAAACAAAATTGAGCAATTAGGAATAGAAGTTGCAAGGCAGCATGTTAGAGAAGCTGATTTGGTTATTTTTGTTTATGATATGACAAAGCCAAAGGAAATTGAACTACCAGAAACTTCAGCTGAAATATGGTATGTTGGTAATAAACTTGATCTTTGTGAAAAAAGTGAATTTGATTTTTTTATACAGTTTTCTGCATCAACAGGTTTGAATTTTAACTATTTTATTAAGGAACTTGAGACATTTTGTTCACGTCGTGCTGCTGAAATTGGAAATCTTGTTCCAGCGCGTAAAAGACAACTTCAGCTCTTAAAAGAAGCTGTTAAAGAAATTGAGGTTTCTATAAATTATCCATCTCTTGATCTCAGTTTACGTGCAGAACATCTTCGTCGTGCTAGTGATTTTCTTGGAAAAATTACGGGTGATATAGATGTTGAGGATTTACTTGATATTATTTTTTCGGAATTTTGTATTGGTAAATAATGATTCACGTGAAACATTGATTATTTCATAGACAGATTCAAAAGATTATGTATTTTATAAATTCTGTTTCACGTGAAACTTGAAAATAGATTTTCTATAGGATAAATTCTAATGCACTCGTATGATGTTATCATTGTTGGTGGTGGCCATGCTGGCTGTGAAGCAGCTTGTGCTTCGGCACGTGTTGGGGCAAAAACGGCTCTTGTTACACATAAAATAGCAACATTGGGAACAATGTCGTGTAATCCTGCTATCGGTGGGCTTGGAAAAGGGCATCTGGTTCGTGAAATAGATGCTTTGGATGGTCTTATGGGACGTGCAGCAGATGCTGCTGGAATTCAATTTAGACTTCTTAATCGACGGAAAGGACCAGCAGTAAGAGGACCACGTACTCAAGCTGATAGACAACTCTATAAAAAAGCGATTCAAAAACTTTTGAAAGAACAAGATAATCTTATTCTCATTGAAGATGAGGCTATTGATTTAATTGTTAAAAATAAGAGTGTTTCGGGTGTTGTTTTAAAAAATCAAGGAGAAGTTTTTTCTGGGGCTGTTGTTTTAACAACGGGGACATTTTTAAATGGTCTTATTCATATTGGTGATAAAACATGGGCAGCTGGACGTATGGGGGATCAGTCAAGCGTTCAACTTGCTGAACGTTTGAAAAGTTATGATATAAAGCTTGGGAGGTTAAAAACAGGAACGCCTGCGCGTCTTAGTAAAAAGACAATCCTTTGGGAATCTCTTGCAAAACAACAAGCAGATGAAAATCCTGTTCCTTTTTCTCTTTTAACAGAGAAAATTGAACAACCACAAATTGAATGTGCAATAACACGTACAAACGCGCAAACACATCAAATTATTCGTGAAAATATTCATCGTTCTGCTTTGTATTCTGGAAATATTGAAGGATTAGGTCCGCGTTATTGTCCTTCTATTGAGGATAAAATTATTAAATTTGGTGAACGCGATGGACATCAGATTTTTCTGGAACCAGAGGGATTAAATGATGATACTATTTATCCAAATGGGCTTTCTACTTCTCTTCCTGAGGATGTACAAATTTCTTTATTGAGAACTATTGAAGGGTTGGAAAATGTGAAAATTTTACAATCTGGTTATGCTATTGAATATGATTTTGTTAATCCACAGCAGTTGACGAGAAATTTAGAATTACGCTGTTTGCCAGGACTCTTTTTAGCGGGGCAAATTAATGGTACAACAGGGTATGAGGAAGCAGCAGCACAGGGGCTTTTGGCAGGGTTAAATGCGGCACGTAAGGTGGGTGGTTTAGATGAAATACTTATAAGTCGTTCTACAGCTTATATTGGTGTTATGGTAGATGACTTAATTTCACGTGGGGTGTGTGAACCTTATAGAATGTTTACATCACGTGCTGAGTTTCGTTTATCTTTACGATCTGATAATGCCGATACACGTTTGACACCTTTGGCACAAGAATGGGGAATTGTCAGTAAAATACGTTGGAATTGTTATCAGAAAAAACAACAACGTCTTGATCAAGCACGATCAATATGCCAAAATCTCTTTTTAACACCAAATGAAGCTTCTGCTTATGGATTACATGTAAATCATGATGGAATTCGGCGTTCGGCTTATGATTTTCTTGCTTATCCTCATATGACTTTAGAGCGTCTTTCACATTTTTGGCCACAATTACAGTCAATTGATTCTAAAACTGTTGAAGCTTTAGAAATTGAAGCACAATATGCGGTTTATTTAGAAAAACAAGCACAAGATATAGCGTCTCTTCAACGTGATGAGCGTTTAGAAATTCCCTCTTCGCTTGATATTCAGTCAATTTCTGGTCTTTCAAATGAGCTTAAAACGAAAATTCAAGAAATTTCACCGCGTTCAATTGCTGATGCACAAAAAATTGATGGTATGACACCCGCAGCATTATCGCTTATTGTTACATATATTCAACGTCAACGACGTGAAAAGGCTAAAATAGCTTAATGAATCTTTCTATAGAAAAAAAATATCAACTACTCTCAGATATCGTTCCTTCTGTTTCACGTGAAACGATGGAAAAATTAATACAATTTGAGACTTTAATAATGCAGTGGAATAAGCATATTAATTTAATATCTTCTTCAACAATACCTCTGCTGTGGACACGTCATATTTTGGATTCAGCACAAATCTATCCTTTATATAGTGATTTACTACATTGGTGTGATCTTGGATCAGGTGGTGGGTTTCCTGCAATTGTTATTGCTCTCTTTATGAAAGAAAAAAAAGGCGGACATATTGATCTTATTGAAAGTAATGGAAAAAAAGTCGCTTTTTTACGTACAGTCATTGCTGAACTTGATCTTCCAGCGACAGTTTATCACCACAGAATTGAGGATGTATACAAAAAAATAGCAAAACCAGAGGTTATAACAGCACGGGGATTAGCTTCACTTGATGAACTTTTAAGGCTTATTTTTCCTTTATTCACACAAAAAACAATCGCTGTTTTGCAAAAAGGACGGGATTACTCTACAGAAATAAAAAAAGCCTCTGCCAATTGGCAATTTGATCTGCTAAAACATAAAAGCAAAATTGATGAAAATTCTGTTATTTTGGAAATTTCTCATCTTCGATCATGTAGAGGGTAAAGCAAAATGAGCGAAACACGAATTATCGCTATTGCAAACCAAAAAGGTGGGGTAGGAAAAACAACCACAGCAATTAATCTTGCAACAGCTTTAGCAGCCATTGGGGAAAATGTTCTTATTATGGATGTTGATCCACAAGGAAATGCGAGTACAGGATTGGGAATAGATCGTAATAACCGTCCTTTATCTTCTTATGATGTTTTGGTTTCAGGGGTTTCAGTAACAAAAGCTGCTTTAAAAACAGCGGTACCTAATCTTTATATTGTTCCTTCTACACTTGATTTGTTAGGTGTTGAAATGGAAATTTCTTCATCAAAAGATCGTATTCAACGGTTACGTAAAGCTCTCTACGATGATCCAAAAATGGAGAAAAAATTCAGTTATATTTTGATTGATTGTCCCCCATCTCTTAATCTTCTGACATTGAATGCTATGGGAGCTGCAGATTCTGTTTTGGTGCCTATGCAATGTGAATTTTTAGCACTTGAGGGATTAAGTCAATTGCTTGAAACGGTTAAACAAGTACGATCCGTACTCAATCCATCTCTGGAAATTCAAGGCATTGTTCTTACCATGTATGATGGACGGAATAATCTTTCAAATCAAGTTGTTGAAGATGTACGTTCTTTTATGGGAGATAAAGTTTATCGTACCGTTATTCCAAGAAATGTGCGGGTATCAGAAGCACCTTCTTTTGGTAAACCCGTATTGCTTTATGATCTCAAATGTGCAGGAAGTCAGGCTTATTTGCGTCTAGCATCAGAGGTCATACAACGTGAAAAACAAGCACATGCTGCTGCTTAGAAATGTAAAAATAATTTTTGTAAAGAAAACTCAAAGAGTGAAATTATGAATGATGATCAATCAAAAAAAAGACTGGGACGTGGATTAGCAGCATTGATTGGTGATATGAGTTTGAATAACAGTCTTACACGTTCGCCAGGTGTTGAAAAATTAGCAGAGTTTGGTTCAGTTTCTCCACATTCTGAGCGGTTTGTTTCACTTGAAGCTATTTCGTGTAATCCACATAATCCACGGCGCCATTTTACTGAAGCAGAACTTGATAATTTAGCACAATCAATTCGTCAGCATGGTGTTGTTCAACCTGTTATTGTAAGACCTTCACGCAAAAATCCTCAGTTATTTGAATTAATTGCTGGTGAACGGCGATGGCGTGCTGCACAGCGTGCTCATTTAAGTCAATTGCCAGTAATTATTCGCGATGTGGATGATAAAACGGCTTTAGAATTGGCAATTATTGAAAATGTTCAGCGTGCCGATCTTAATCCTATTGAAGAAGCAATGGGGTATGAACTTTTGCTGAATGAACATGGTTATACGCAAGTAGATTTGGCGCAGGTCATTGGAAAAAGTCGAAGTCATGTTGCAAATACGCTTCGTTTGTTAAAATTGCCAGAAAAAGTACAACAATTTTTAACTGATGGCCAACTCTCTGCTGGTCATGCGCGTTGTCTTATAACCGTCGATAATCCACAAAATTTGGCTAAAAAAATTATTAGTGAAGGTCTTTCTGTGCGTCAAACTGAAGTACTTGCCTATGAACAGGCTAACCCGAAGGTCAAAAAACGAACCTCTATAGAAAAAGATGCGGAAACTAAATCTTTAGAAAAGTTGCTTGCAGATGTCATCGGAATGAAAGTTATTATTAGGCATGGGAAGAAAGGTGGTGATTTAAAAATACACTACTCTTCGTTAGAACAATTAGATGATATCTGTCGGCGTTTGCAAAGCTAATCAATTATTCAAAATAAAAAAGTTTTTTATCAAATTCAATATTGCTTAAAGGTATAATGTTTTGTTTATGAGGGGAGTTTTCTTCGTTTGTAAGGATATTTAGTGTTGCCTTGAAGTGCTAAGTGACCAACAACAAAATATTTAAGTGTAAGATTATTTTTTCTTAAAAAATTTACAAGTTGTGGTTTACGAAAAATATAAGCGATATATCCTTCAATACACTCATTATGAGTGGTTGGATCATTTTTGATCTTAGATGTTTCTGGCTCTGGAGATAAATTTTGACATTCTTTTCCTATTTTTTCCAACTTTAAAAGAAAATCTTCTGTTAAAGGATAATTGGCAACGAGGGGTAATAGAGAAGAATGATTATCTGTTTCTTTTTTTTTATATTTCAGAATTGATAAATTCATCTAAAAAAAGAGCTCTTCATAGCTTCTTAGGAGAGTGGTTATCTTAAATGTTTTTTAAAAATTTAAGATTGTTTAGAGATAGAATATTTTTACTGAGGTAAAAACTCTTTTTCGGATATAAATGCAAGGACATCTATACTTCTATAAGTGTTAAGGTATAAGCAACAAAATCTTTAGATCTTAGGTTGTTTTTTCTAAAATGACCATGATTCTTAGTTTGTTAGAAATATAGGAAGTGTCATTTTTTCTGTTGATTATTTTTGAATTTGGAGAGAGATTTTTATATTCTTTTTCCATTTTCTCTGCCTTTAAAATAAAATACGCTGTTAAGAGATCATTTGCAAAGACAGATTATGGAGGAAAGCGATTATCTGTTTTTTTATTTAGTATATTTTAGTATATGATGTGAAAGAAAAAAGGAACAGAAAGCATAATGTAAAACTAAATATGATTAAAAATTATCCTTTTTTTTCCGAATTTCAGCAAAAACTTCTTCATCTGTTGCATCCTCCATGGCAAGATTTTTTCTGATTGTATGATCATCCCAACGAAGAAAGGGATTTGTTGCTTTTTCTTGACCTAAAGTAACAGGAAGAGTCATGGCATTTTTTTTGCACAATAAAAAAACTTCTTCTGCTCTTTGTTGAAGTTTTTGATTATGTGGATCAAGCATCAATGCGAAAAGAGCATTGTTTTTGGTGTATTCATGGCCACAATAAAGAAGCGTTTCATCGGGAAGTTGACGAAGTTTTTTAAAAGAATCCAGCATTTGTGCTGGGGTTCCTTCAAAAAGACGTCCGCAGCCAAGTGAAAAGAGCGTATCTCCAGCAAAGAGGAGTTTTTTTTCAGGAAAATAATAAGATAAGGCGCCTAATGTATGACCAGGTGTTGAAAGCGCTAAAATTGTTTGATTGCCAAAGAAAAGGCTTTCGTCAGGCTGAAGTGTTTTATCAAGGTGATGAATTTTTTCTTTTTCTGCTTCTGGTCCGATAACAATAGTCTTATAGACTTGTTTTAACTCAGCTAGTGCTTCCACATGGTCATGATGATGGTGTGTTATAAAAACAGTCTGAAGTGTCCAATTACGGCGTTTTAAAGCATTATGGATAGCTTTACTTTCAGGAGCATCAATAGCGGCTGTATAGCCGCTTTTTTCATCATGAATGAGTACACCGAAATTATCTTCTCTACAGATAAACTGTTCAATTAACATGTCTTTTCTCCATGAACAGTATAAAGTGATAAATCTAAAATGTGATTTATAATGATGGATGCATTTTGTTTAAGAATCAGATTTGTCCTTTTCTGTAAAAAGTCCCTGTGAATGTTTTAAGATAAGAGGCATTTGGGTAAGCATGAAAATAACTGTTATAGGCATCACACCAAATACCTTAAAACTCGTCCAAAAATTATCGCTAAAATTGCGCCAAATTATTTCATTCAAAAGAGCAAGAAAAACGAAAAAAAATGCCCAACGATAGGTTAGTTTTTGCCATCCTAAATCATCAAGTGTTAAAGTAGAATCAAGCGCATAACGCAACAGTGGTTTTTTAAAAAACATCCCACCAAAAAGAATAACAGCAAATAAACTATTAATGATTGTTGGCTTCATTTTTATGAAAGTTTCATTATGAAGCCAGAGCGTTAAAAAGCCAAAAACGAGAACAAATATCCCCGAAATAAGAGGCATAATAGGAATTTGTCTTGCAAGGATCCATGATAAGCTTAGAGAAATAATAATAGCTACCATAAAAATAGCTGTTGCTGGGAAAATGGGTTTGCTAAAATTTTGAAAAAGTTCAATGTTTTTTATTAACCATTCTCCCTTATAATTGGCAAAAAAGAAGGCGACCAATGGTCCCATTTCTAAGAGAAATTTAAATGTTGGTGTGAGATGCGTTTTTTTATTGTCGTTCATATTTTTCTCAGAATTATTGTGTGAATTAGGGTTCGTTAAAGGTTGTTTCATACATGTTTTCCTACAATAGTTTCGGCAAAGTCAGAAGCAGAAAAAGGTTGAAGGTCTTCAATATTCTCTCCTACACCGATAAAATAAATGGGTAATTTATATTTTGCTGCGATCGCGACAAGAATTCCCCCGCGTGCAGTCCCATCTAGTTTTGTCATGACTAAACCATTTACACCGGCAATATCGCAGAAAATACCTACTTGGCTGAGTGCATTTTGCCCGGTGGTTGCATCAAGCGTTTGAAGGATTGTATGCGGCGCTTGGGGGGAGTGTTTTCTTAAAACACGAATAATTTTTGCCAACTCATCCATCAATTCAGTTTTATTTTGTAAACGTCCTGCTGTATCAATAATTAATACATCACTGTTTGCTGTTTTTGCTTTCTCAAAAGCATCAAAAGCTAAACTAGCCGCATCTGCTCCTAGTTTGGTGGAAATAACAGGAGAACCTGTACGTTTACCCCAAATATGTAATTGTTCAATCGCTGCTGCTCGGAAAGTATCACCAGCAGCAAGCATAACTTTTAGTCCTCCCTCCGTTAATTTGGCTGCAAGTTTTCCAATAGTTGTCGTTTTTCCAGTACCATTTACACCGACCAGCAAAATAACATGAGGCTTATGACTGAGATCAAGCTCTAATGGTATTGCTACAGGTTCTAAGACTTTTTTGATTTCATCAGCAACAATCATATGAATATCATCTGGGGAGAGATCTTTTTCATAGCGACTGAAAGCTAAAGTATTTGTGATACGTGTTGCCGTTTCTACACCAAGGTCAGCTTGAATGAGAATATCTTCGAGCTCTTGCAATGTCTCTTCATCAAGTTTTCTTTTAACAAAGAGGTCGCTAATTGATCCGCTTAGGCGTTGTGAAGAAAGGGCTAAACCTTTTTTAAGGCGTCCAAACCACGCTGTCTTTTTTTGTTCAACAGAGGATGCAGGTAAAGTTTTTTCGCTCTTTTTTTCATGAATAGTATTTGTGACAATAACTTTGCCATAAGAGGGAATTTTACCAGAAAGAGGAGCTTTATGGAGTTCTAAAGATGAGGGGGGGGCATCGCGTTTTATTGGTGTTGATTTTTGATTTTCTGATTTTTCTTCTTTTTCTACCTCTATAGAGGTTTGACTATTTTTTGTCCTTTCATTTTTTTCTATTATATTGCTTTTATCAGGAGTGGAAATTTGTTCTATTTCCTGCTCTTCAGATTTTTTAAAAGAAAATATTTTTTTTATGAAGGATTTAGTCATAAGAGTTTTCCTGTTCAAGCAGCATTTAATTTTGGAAGGACAGCAATCAATTTATTGCTATCATGGTCAATGATAAGAGCTTGAACAATTGTTCCTGCTTTTGCATTTTTAATTTGTGTCAGAGTATAATCTTCAGTTCGTCCAATTTCATCTTTTTCAACGAGAATTGTTTGCTGGCTATTTTGTAAGCGAGCAAGATGTTTTTGATAAGCTTCTTCACCTGCTTTACGCAATTTTTCAGCGCGCACCTTAACTATTCTACGGTTGACTTGTGGCATTCGTGCGGCAGGTGTTCCTTCTCTTGGACTAAAGGGGAAAACATGAAGGTGGGTTAAATTACAATCTTTGATTAAAGCAAGACTATTTTGAAACATCTCTTCTGTTTCCGTAGGAAAACCAGCTATTAAGTCGGCACCATAAACCATTGTAGGACGTTTGGAACGCAATTCTTGACAAAATTGAATAGCATGTTCACGCAAATGACGACGTTTCATCCGTTTTAAAATCATATTATCGCCTGCTTGCAAGGATAAATGCAAATGGGGCATGATCCTTTTCTCATAGGCTAAAAGATTGATAAGTTCTTCGTCTGCTTCAATGGAGTCAATTGATGAGAGGCGTAATCGGGCCAAATCGGGGATATGATGTAAAATGGCTGATGTTAATTTTCCTAGAGTTGCTTTTCCAGGAAGATCGTGACCATAACTTGTAAGGTCAACACCTGTAAGGACCACTTCTTGAATCCCCTCGCCTGTCAGCTTTTTAATTTGTTCAATGACAGCCCCCATAGGGACTGAACGTGATGGTCCGCGTCCATAAGGGATAATGCAAAATGTACAGCGATGATTGCATCCATTTTGTACCTGTACAAAAGCGCGGGTGCGTTCTTGCATTGCACTGACCATATGGGGAGCAATTTTTTGCACTTCCATGATGTCATTGATACGCACCTTTTCGGAATGGTTTATGCCAAAATCAGGAAGTTGACGATAAGAATGGGCGTGAAGTTTATCTTCGTTCCCTAAAACGAGATCGACTTCTGTCATAGAGGCAAAATTTTGTCCTTCTGTTTGAGCTGCACATCCTGTGACAATAATGCGGGCATGAGGATTTTTCCTTCTCGCTTTGCGGATAGCTTGTTTTGCTTGTCGCACAGCTTCAGCTGTGACAGCACAGGTATTAAAAATAATAGCACCATCTTTGAGCTGCTCTAAACCTGAAGAAGCACTTTCTTTGCGGATAATTTCCGATTCGTAGCTATTGAGTCGACAACCGAAAGTTACAATTTCTATCGTCATCAAAAGTGATCCTTTTTGTAACACCCCGTTAAAGGGTTTAAAAAACCACTAAATTGATATTTTATGGGCCCTGTCATAATAATGTGATTATCTTCTCGGTAAAAAATATTAAGTGTTCCCCTTGGTAAGTTTACATCAACATGGCGCTGTGTCAGACCACGTCGATAAGCGGCCACTGCACTGGCGCACGCAGCACTCCCACATGCTTGTGTTAGGCCTGCTCCTCGCTCCCATGTACGTAAATTTAGACTTTTCTTTGACATTATGCAAGCAATGGAAATATTGCACCGTTCTGAAAAAAGGGAATCATGTTCAAGTATTGGTCCGTATTTTTCTAATGGAATATGTTGAAGATCACTTTCAACAAAAAAGATAGCGTGGAGATTGCCAATAGAGACAAGACAAGCATCTTTTAGGGGACCAGCTGTAATTTCTACATGATTGGTATCAACTATTTCACGTGAAACAGGCATCTCTTTTGCATTGAAATTTGGGCATCCCATATCAACAGAAATGAGATTGTCTGTTTGGTATTTTCCTTCGATTACTCCAGCGGGGGTTTCTAAACGAAAATTTTCACCAAAATTGTGATTTTTAAGCCATGCAATGACGCAGCGGGTACCATTGCCACAAGCTTTAGCCTTTGAACCATCTGCATTCCATATTTCGATGCGGAAGTCGGCTTCGTTTTGGGTTGGTGTGTGGATAGTCATGATTTGATCAAAATGCATTTCAGGATCTGCTGATAAAGCAAGAATTGCTTGTGGTGTAAGAGCCTGTGTGTTTTCGCGCATATCGGCAACAATAATTTGATTTCCAAGACCATCCATTTTGCTAAATGGCGTTTTCATGAAACTTCTCTATTCCAAAGATTACTTATCAAAGGATATATGACTAAAAATCTTATAAATTTCTAGTGTTAATAAATATAAACCCAGGTACATAAATTATTTCGTTTAAAATAAGGAATTTTAATCCTGTTTTTTTAATTTGTTAATTTATCTTTGTAATTATAAAAATATTCACTTAATTTTTTGTGAGTTTATTTATTGTCATGGGAGAGAGTACAGATATGTCGTTTTCAAAAATTTCGTTTTTCGTTGCAATGTCAACTGTAATGCTTTTAGGGGGATGTTCAACAACGCGGTTTGACAGTAATGATAATAGTAACGCATTAGAAGTTTTTTATCCATCTCAACCAATGACAACCTTGGAAGTATCTGCTTCTTCGTTGGAATCTGAAGCTGCAAATGCTTCGATGTATGAGAAAGGAGATTCTCAGAGCGATGGACGAATGGCTAGTCTCGAATTACCAAGTAATGCTACTGATTTGTTTCCTGCAAGTATTGCTGGGGTATGGAATCTTTCTATGGGGGGTAAAGTTTGTCGGATTGCAACGCCACAAACAAAGTTTGGACAAGGATACAGAGCTGGTCCTTTACACTGCTCAGGAATCATTTCCCAGGTGAGGTCGTGGGCTGTTAAAGGAAAAAGATTATATTTTTATAATAGTTCTGGACGTGTTATCGTTTCTCTTTATTCTTCAAATGTTGATCATTTTGAGGGACGTACACTTGATGATCATCCCGTTGTTTTAAGCCGTTAGATCATTTTTGACCGTTTATAAAAAAATAAGCTATATGAGCAGATTCGTGAAAAGAATTTATATTCTTTATTGAAAACGGTTGGAAAAAGGTTGTTTGGATGATTCTCGTTTCAACGCGCTATAAGGAGCTGGTTTCTAAAGGAAAAGTTAGTTTTGATCCAGCTCAATTGGCTGTAACAGAGTACTTTGATCATTTATTAAAAAAAATTTTGGAACAAAATACTTCTCGTTCTTGGTCTTGTATGTTTTGGTCTTTTTTAAAAAAAATATTTAAAAGGAAAAGACAAAATATTGCTCGTGTTACAAAACAAGATGATGAAAGTAGCTCTTTTCAGGGTTTATATATTTATGGTGAAGTAGGACGAGGCAAAACCATGCTGATGGATTTGTTTTTTTCTTGTTTGCCTAAGAGTAATAAAAAACGCGCTCATTTTAATGATTTTATGGCTGATGTGCATGAACGTATTAATTTTTATCGTCAAGCACCTGGGCGTGCAAAGTCTAAACAAGATAATCCTATTTTAGCTGTTGCTGAAGATCTTTCACAAGAAGCAAAGGTACTTTGTTTTGATGAATTTAGTGTAACAGATATTGCTGATGCTATGGTGTTGGGGCGGCTTGTTTCTGCTTTGTTTGATAAAAAAATTTTCTTTATTGCGACTTCAAATGTGGCGCCGAATAACCTCTATTATAACGGTTTAAATCGTGAACTTTTTTTGCCTTTTATTGAAGTTTTGAAAACATATGTTCGTGTTGTTAATCTTGACGCAAAAACAGATTATCGTCTTGAAAAATCGAATCTACAGCCTGTGTATGTAACGCCATTAGGGAAAAAAGCAGATGAATGTATGAACCAAGCATGGGCACTTGTGTTGCAAGGAGATAAAGAAAGATCTGATGAGCTTTCTATAAGAGGGCGCCTTATTCCTATTCCACGTTTTGCTGCGGGTTGTGCACGCTTTGATTATCGAGACTTGTGTGTAAAGCCTTTGGCTGCATCTGAGTATTTGGTGTTAGGGGAGCAATATCATACGATTTTTATCGATAATGTACCGATTATGGATGACACATGTCGCAATGAAGCAAAACGGTTTATTTTGCTTATTGATATTCTTTATGAACGTCACATCCGATTATTTATGTCGGCAGCAGCAAGGGTGGAGGATTTGTATAAGGGCTATGCTCAGACTGCGGAAACATTTGAATTTCAAAGAACACAGTCACGTCTTTTTGAAATGCAAAGTTACGATTATTTGAAGCTTTGGAAAGAACATTTTCTTTTGAAGAAGAAGCTTTGATTATACTTTTACCTTTACGTAAACTGTAAAAACAATAACTCTTTGAAATTAAAGAAATGTAATAATTCTGTTGTATTTTTTTTAAATTCACTTTATCGATACATCATGATAATTTTCTAATAGTTGTTTCTGCGGAGGGTTGTTGTTTCTGTAAGAAGAGAAATTTGTAAAATTCATTTCTTTACTGCTTTTTATGATATTGTTTAAATGTGGTTTAAGTCAAAAATTTTCAGTATATGAGCGCTGATGAGTGTGCGCTGAATTATCTAAAAGTTAGGAAAAAATAAAATGACACGAAAAAAGATAGCTCTCATTGGTTCAGGTATGATCGGGGGTACTTTAGCACATATTATCGCGTTTAAAAAGCTTGGTGATGTGGTCTTATTTGATATTGCAGAAGGTACACCACAGGGCAAAGCTCTTGATATTGCTGAATCTTCTCCCGTTGATGGTTTTGATATCAATTTAAAAGGTGCAAATGCTTATGAAGCAATTGAAGGATCTGATGTTGTTATTGTAACAGCAGGGGTTGCACGCAAACCTGGTATGAGCCGTGACGATCTTTTAGGTATTAATTTAAAAGTCATGGAACAAGTTGGTGCTGGGATTAAAAAATATGCGCCTTCAGCTTTTGTTATTTGTATTACTAATCCCCTTGACGCAATGGTATGGGCATTACAGAAATTTTCAGGTCTTCCCGTCCATAAAGTAGTTGGTATGGCTGGTATTCTGGATTCAGCGCGTTTTCGTTATTTTTTATCTGAAGAATTTAAAGTCTCTGTTAAAGATGTAACAGCGTTTGTTTTAGGTGGACATGGTGATTCAATGGTACCTTTGGTGCGTTATTCCACAGTTGGTGGTATTTCTTTGCCTGATCTTGTTAAAATGGGTTGGACAACACAGGAAAAGATAGATCAAATTATTCAACGTACCCGTGATGGTGGTGCAGAAGTTATTAGTTTGTTAAAAACAGGTTCTGCTTATTATGCTCCAGCTGCTTCTGCTGTTTCCATGGCTGAAGCCTATTTGAAAGACTCTAAGCGTGTTGTGCCTGTTGCAGCCTATCTTTCAGGGGAATATGGAGTTAATGATACCTATGTTGGTGTTCCCGTTGTACTTGGTGCAGGTGGTGTTGAAAGGGTTATTGAAATTGAGCTTGATAAAGAGGAAAGAGAGGCTTTTGATTATTCCGTAAATGCGGTTAAAAAGCTTTGTGAAGCTTGTATTGCTCTTGTGCCTAGTCTCAAGTAAAAAAACAAATTTTCTTTCATTAAAATAAAGTATTGATAATATTAGAATTTTAGGATTAATAATAATCTATAAAAGAAAAGGATAAATGCATGAATATCCATGAGTATCAGGCCAAACGTCTTCTTCATGAATATGGAGCACCCATTGCAAATGGTGTTGCTATTTATTCTGTAGAACAAGCTGAAAAATGGGCAAAGAAACTGCCTGGACCTCTCTATGTAGTTAAAAGTCAGATACACGCTGGTGGTCGTGGTAAGGGTAAGTTTAAAGAACTTGGTCTTGATGCAAAGGGGGGTGTTCGGCTTGCACAATCTGTTGAAGAAGTCGTTGCAAATGTTCAAGAAATGTTGGGCAAAACTTTAGTAACCAAACAAACTGGTCCAGAAGGTAAACAAGTCAATCGTCTTTATATTGAAGATGGTGCCGATATTGAACGCGAGCTTTATCTTTCTCTTTTGGTTGATCGGAGTGTTGGTCGGATCGCTTTTGTTGTTTCAACAGAAGGTGGAATGGATATTGAAACGGTTGCTGAAGAGACACCAGAAAAAATCTTCACTCTGCCCATTGAGGTGGTCGAGGGTGTTACCTCAGCTGATTGTGGAAGACTTTGTGATGCATTGGGATTGCAAGGGTGTGCACGAGAAGATGGTGAAAAGCTTTTTCCAATTCTCTATAAGGCATTTTGTGAAAAAGATATGAGTCTTTTAGAAATTAATCCACTTATTGTGATGAAAGATGGTCACTTGCGCATTCTGGATGCAAAAGTTTCTTTTGATAATAATGCGTTGTTTCGTCATCCAGATATTTTAGAACTACGCGATCTTTCAGAAGAAGATCCAAAAGAAATCGAAGCCTCAAAGCATGATCTTGCTTATGTTGCTCTTGAAGGCACAATTGGTTGTATGGTCAATGGTGCGGGGCTTGCGATGGCAACCATGGATATCATTAAGCTTTATGGAGCTGAACCGGCAAATTTTTTGGATGTTGGTGGTGGCGCATCAAAAGAAAAGGTGACAGCTGCTTTTAAAATTATTACAGCTGATCCAAATGTTAAAGGCATTTTGGTTAACATTTTTGGTGGTATTATGCGTTGTGATGTTATTGCTGAAGGTGTGGTTGCTGCTGTGCGTGAAGTTGGTTTAAAGGTTCCCTTAGTTGTTCGTCTTGAAGGAACGAATGTTGAGCAGGGTAAAGCAATTATCAAGGACAGTGGTTTGAATGTTATTCCCGCTGATGATTTAGATGATGCTGCTAAAAAAATTGTTGTAGCCGTGAAGGGAGCTTAAGTTATGTCGATTCTTGTGAATAAAGAGACGAAAATTCTCGTTCAAGGGCTTACAGGAAAAACAGGAACATTTCATACAGAACAGGCTCTTGCTTATCATGGCACGCAAATGGTTGGTGGTGTTAATCCTAAAAAGGGGGGTGAGACATGGGGGGGGTCAAAAGGTGAAACTCTTCCTATCTTTGCTAGTGTTTCAGAAGCAAAAGAAAAAACAGGTGCTGATGCTTCCGTTATTTATGTTCCTCCTTCAGGGGCTGCGGCAGCTATTATAGAAGCAATTGAGGCTGAAGTTCGTTTAATTATCTGTATTACGGAAGGCATTCCCGTTATGGATATGGTCAAGGTAAAGGCGCGATTAGAAAATTCAAAATCTCGTCTTATTGGTCCTAATTGTCCTGGTATTCTCACTCCAAACGAATGTAAAATTGGTATTATGCCTGGTTCTATTTTTAGAAAAGGTTCTGTTGGTGTTGTTTCAAGGTCTGGAACTTTAACTTATGAGGCTGTTTTTCAAACGAGTCAGGAAGGTCTTGGACAAACAACCGCTATAGGGATTGGGGGTGATCCTGTTAAGGGAACTGAATTTGTTGATGTGTTGGAAATGTTTTTAGCAGATGATGAAACCCAGTCTATTGTTATGATTGGTGAAATTGGAGGATCTGCTGAAGAAGAAGCAGCACAGTTTTTGCAAGATGAAGCAAGAAAAGGTCGTAAAAAGCCAGTTGTTGGTTTTATTGCTGGTCGTACGGCTCCTCCAGGACGTACAATGGGGCATGCTGGTGCTGTTATTTCTGGTGGTAAAGGTGGGGCAGAAGATAAAATTGCAGCAATGGAATCAGCAGGGATTCGTGTGTCTCCTTCACCATCACAGATAGGTAAGACTTTGATGTCAGTTTTGAAAGGCTAAAAGAAAACTTCACCTGAATTAGGAATATTTTCTTAAATTCAGGTGAAAAAGCTTGAGTATAAAAAGCAAAACTTTTTTGAATGTTCGACCCCTCATCTGTTTTGTAAGCATTTAAGGGTCGAAGAAAGATATAAGGAGACGGAATATATGTTCCGGAGAGATATATGGCAAGGCAGGACGAGATAAATAGTCTTTTTGCGCAAACGTCATTTCTTTATGGTGGGAATGCGGATTATATAGATCAACTTTATGCTCAGTATGAAAAAGATCCTACCAGTGTTGATTCGCAGTGGCGTGCTTTTTTTGAAGGTCTCCATGATAACAAAGAAGATGTTCTCAAAAATGCTGAAGGAGCAACGTGGCAGCGTGATCATTGGCCATTAAAGCCAGATGGTGAATTGGTTTCTGCTCTTGATGGTGATTGGTCTTCTCTTGAAAAATATCTTGGTGACAAATTAAAAGAAAAAGCAGCAACGGGGAGTGCTCAAAAGGGAAAAACTTCCAGTGAACAAGATATTATTCGTGCAACGCGTGATTCTGTTCATGCCATTATGATGATTCGGGCATTTCGAGCACGGGGGCATCTTCGGGCAAAGCTTGATCCTCTTCGATTGGCCGAAAAGCTGGAAGATTATAAAGAGCTTTCTCCGGAAGCTTATGGTTTTACTCCTGCTGATTATGAACGTCCCATTTTTATTGATAATGTTTTAGGGTTGGAATATGCAACTATTCCGCAAATGCTTGAAATTCTCAATCGTACCTATTGTTCAACAATCGGTGTGGAATATATGCATGTTTCTGATCCAATCCAGAAAGCATGGCTTCAAGAGCGTATTGAAGGGCGAGATAAAAAAATTGCTTTCACCCAGCAAGACAAGAAAGCTATTCTGAATAAGCTTATTGAAGCAGAGGGATTCGAACAGTTTTTAGACACTAAATATAAAGGAACAAAACGTTTTGGACTTGATGGTGGTGAAGCACTGATTCCTGCTCTTGAACAGATTATTAAATGCGGTAGTGCTTTAGGGGTGCAGGAAGTTATCTTAGGAATGGCTCATCGTGGTCGTTTAAATGTTCTTTCACAGGTTTTGGCTAAACCGCATAGAGCTATTTTTCATGAGTTCAAAGGGGGATCTTATAAGCCTGATGATGTAGAGGGATCAGGTGATGTTAAATATCATTTAGGAACGACGGCTGATTTGGACTTTGATGGTAATAAAGTGCATTTATCACTTTTGGCTAACCCCTCTCATCTTGAGATTGTTGATCCGGTTGTTATGGGAAAAGCACGTGCTAAACAAGATCAACTTGTCGGACCCACACACACTGATTCACTCCCATTGAGTGAGCGTTCAAAAGTGTTGCCATTGCTTATTCACGGTGATGCTGCTTTTGCAGGTCAAGGCGTTATCCAAGAAACCTTTGGTCTTTCAGGTCTCAAAGGTTATCGTGTTGCAGGTTCACTTCATGTTATTATTAATAATCAGATTGGTTTTACAACAGCGCCACGTTTTTCACGTTCTTCGCCTTATCCATCTGATGTTGCAAAAATGATTGATGCTCCCATTTTCCATGTGAATGGTGATGATCCTGAAGCTGTTGTTTTTGTTGCAAAAATAGCAATGGAGTTTCGTCAAATTTTCCATAAACCGGTGGTCATTGATATGTTTTGTTATCGCCGTTATGGACATAATGAAGGTGATGAACCTTCCTTTACGCAGCCACTTATGTATAAAGCAATTCGTAATCATAAAACAACTCTTCAGCTTTATAGTGATCAATTGATCGCAGAAGGATTGGTTTCTTCAGAAGAGATTGAGCAACAAAAAAAGTTATGGCGCGATAAACTTGAAGGCGAGCTTGAAGCAAGTGCTTCTTATAAGCCCAATAAGGCTGATTGGCTTGATGGAAGTTGGACGGGGCTCAAAGCTTTTAGTAATGCTGAAGAGCAACATTCTAAAGAAACGGGTGTTGAATTAAAGACTTTAAAGAAAATTGGTCAGAAACTTGTCGAAATTCCAGAGAATTTTCATGTTCATAAAACGATACAGCGTTTTTTAAACAATCGTGCTAAAATTTTCGAAACCGGTGAGGGCGTTGACTGGGCCACCGCTGAGGCTCTCGCTTTTGGCTCACTTTGTTTAGAAGGAGCACCGGTTCGTCTTTCGGGTGAAGATGTTGAACGGGGAACTTTTTCACAACGTCATTCAGTTCTTTATGACCAAGAAAATGAAGCGCGTTATATTCCTTTGAATCATTTACAAAAGGGGCAAGCACTTTATGAAGTTGTTAATTCTATGCTTTCTGAAGAAGCTGTTCTTGGTTTTGAATATGGATATTCTCTTGCTGAACCACGAGGATTAATCCTTTGGGAAGCACAATTTGGTGACTTCTCTAATGGTGCACAGGTCATTTTTGATCAATTTATTTCATCTGCAGAACGTAAATGGCTTCGTATGTCTGGTCTTGTGTGCTTATTGCCTCATGGTTTTGAAGGACAAGGGCCGGAGCATTCTTCTGCACGTTTGGAGCGGTTTCTTCAGCTTTGTGCGGAAGATAATATGCAGGTTGCTAATTGTACAACACCTGCAAATTATTTTCATATTTTGCGTCGACAAATTAAGCGTGATTTCCGTAAGCCATTGATTTTAATGACACCTAAATCACTTTTGCGTCATAAGCGAGCTGTTTCTCTTCTCAATGAAATGGGACCAGAAGCGAGTTTCTCTCGTGTATTGCTTGATGATGCAGAATGTCTCAAAGATTCTGTCGTGAAGTTGCAAAAAGATAATAAAATTCGCCGTGTCGTTCTTTGTACGGGTAAGGTTTATTACGACCTTTATGAAGAACGTGAAAAAAAGGGTATTGATGATGTTTATCTTCTTCGTATTGAACAGTTATATCCTTTCCCTGCAAAGGTTTTGGTGAGTGTGTTATCACGCTTTTTGCAGGCAGAAGTTTTTTGGTGCCAAGAAGAGCCAAAAAACATGGGGGCTTGGTCATTTATTGAGCCTTATTTGGAATGGGTTTTGACGCATATTAATGCGCAATATTCACGTGCTCGTTATGCAGGACGTCCGGCGAGTGCATCACCGGCCTCTGGGTTAATGGTGAAACACCTTGAACAACTGGCTGCGTTTCTTAAAGACGCGTTAGGTTCTTAATTTGTTACTACTCTGATGTATGGAAAAATATTATGACTACTGAAATCCGTGTTCCTACTTTGGGCGAATCGGTTACCGAAGCAACGGTTGGCAAATGGTTTAAAAAACTGGGCGAAGCTGTCGCTATAGATGAGCCTTTGGTTGAATTAGAAACTGATAAGGTAACTGTTGAAGTTCCTTCTCCTGTTGCTGGAAAATTATCTGAAATCATCGCAAAAGAAGGCGATACGGTTGAAGTGAAAGCTCTTTTAGGAATGGTGGAAGCTGGCCAAGCCGGTGCTTCCCAATCATTTTCAGCTTCTGCGACACCTGTGCCAGCGACTTCATCTGAAACGGAGAAGCTTGCTTCGAGTAGTACTATGCCTCCTTCACCCTCAGCAGCAAAATTGATGTCTGAAAATAATGTAGCAAAAAGTGATATTTCAGGTTCTGGAAAACGTGGACAAATTCTTAAAGAGGATGTTCTTGGTGGATTAGAACAAAGAACAAAAACGCCTACTCCTTCTTCCTCTGCAACAGGTTCTTCAATGGTTTCTGTTCCAGAAACGCGTGAAGAGCGGGTTCGTATGACTAAATTGCGTCAAACAATTGCTCGTCGTCTTAAAGATGCGCAAAATGTAGCAGCAATGTTAACCACATTTAATGAGGTTGATATGTCTGCGGTAATGGATTTGCGCAAGCGTTATAAGGATCTTTTTGAAAAGAAGCATGGTGTTAAACTTGGTTTTATGGGATTTTTTACCAAAGCTGTTTGTCATGCATTAAAAGAACTTCCCGCTGTTAATGCCGAAATTGATGGAACAGACATTGTTTACAAAAACTATGTCAACGTTGGAATTGCTGTTGGAACGGATAAAGGTCTTGTCGTTCCAGTGGTGCGTGATGCAGATCAAATGTCATTGGCAGAGATTGAAAAAGAGATTGGCCGTTTGGGACGTCTTGCGCGTGATGGGAAATTAGCCGTTTCTGATATGCAAGGCGGAACTTTTACCATTACCAATGGTGGTGTGTATGGATCGTTGATGTCAACACCGATTTTGAATGCACCACAATCTGGTATTTTGGGAATGCATGCAATTAAAGAGCGAGCAATGGTTATCGAGGGCCAAGTTGTGATCCGCCCCATGATGTATTTAGCGCTTTCTTATGATCACCGTATTGTGGATGGGCAAGAAGCTGTAACTTTCCTTGTGCGTGTTAAGGAAAGCCTAGAAGATCCGGAACGCCTTGTTCTTGACTTGTAAAATACAGTTTTCAGGATGAAAGGAGAAACGGATGTCTTATGATGTGGCTGTGATCGGAGCGGGTCCAGGTGGTTATGTAGCGGCAATAAAGGCGGCACAACTAGGGCTTAAAGTAGCGATTATTGAAAAGCGTACAACATTAGGGGGAACATGTCTCAATGTTGGTTGTATACCTTCTAAAGCATTGTTGCATGCTTCAGAAGTGTTTGCTGAAACCCAGCATGGTTTTGAAACGCTTGGGGTTTCTATTGGCAAATCTAAGCTTAATCTTGAACAAATGATGCTTCATAAGAAAGCTGTAGTGACAGCCAATACAAGTGGCGTGTCTTTTTTGATGAAAAAAAATAAAGTTGATACTTTTTTTGGAACAGCCAAAATTTTGAGTGCGGGTCATGTGGAAGTTGTTGCTAGAGATGGTCATAAACAAACAATTGAAACAAAAAATATTATCATTGCTACAGGTTCAGAGAGTTCAGGCATTCCAGGAGTGAATGTTGAAATTGATGAAAAGACTATTGTTTCTTCTACCGGAGCCCTTTCTCTTGAAAAAGTACCATCGCGTATGATTGTCGTGGGTGCTGGTGTCATTGGTTCAGAACTTGGTTCAGTTTGGAGCCGTTTAGGGGCTAAGGTGACCATTATTGAGTATCTGAATAAGGTTTTGGGATCAATGGATGGTGAAGTTTCACGTCAATTTCAAAAGTTAATGGAAAAGCAGGGGATTGAATATAAAACGGGTGCAAAGGTAACAGCCATTACACAATCTGGCTCAGCGGCTCAGGTGAGCTTTGAATCTGTTAAAGGTGGTGAATCTGAAACTTTAGAGGCTGATGTTGTGCTTATTGCGACTGGGCGTTCTCCGTATACGGAGGGGCTTGGATTGAGTGAAGTTGGTATTCAGTTAGATGAACGCGGATTTGTTGCAATTGATACCCATTGGCAGACAAATGTTCCTGGAATTTATGCGATTGGTGATGTCGTAAAAGGACCAATGTTAGCGCATAAAGCAGAGGAAGAAGGCGTTGCTGTGGCAGAAATTTTGGCAGGTCAAAAAGGGCATGTTAATTTTGATGTTATTCCTAGTGTTGTTTATACACAGCCGGAAATTGCGAGTGTAGGAAAGACAGAAGAAGAACTACAAGCAGCCGGTATTGAATATAATGTTGGTAAATTTCCTTTTATGGCCAATGGTCGTGCACGTGCAATGCAAAAGAGTGATGGGTTTGTTAAAATCCTTGCTGATAAGAAAACAGATCGGGTTTTGGGGGGGCATATTCTTGGGTTTGGTGCCGGTGAAATGATTCACGAAATTACAGTTTTAATGGAATTTGGTGGTTCATCAGAGGATCTAGGACGCTGTTGTCATGCTCACCCTACCTTATCAGAAGCAGTTCGTGAAGCAGCTTTGGCAACATTTGCTAAACCGCTTCATATTTAAAAAGCTTTTAAAACCTACATTTTAAAAGGCCAAAAAGGACAGTAAATATTTGTGAAGCATACAACAAATTTTGAGAGAGAATAAAAACAATCGTACGAGGTGTTCTCCTTAATTCGTTGTGTGCTTTTCAGTAATTGTTGTTTTAGATTTCAATTGTGTCGTTTTGATCGTTTATTCTGTTGTGCACACTTGTTTAAAGCAGTTATATTTAGTCTATATCAAATTTTACATATGAGGTATTTTTATCCTGTTATAAATTTCAGGATAGGATTCTCAGTCTATTTGCGTTCTTTGTTTTAAGGAAACATCTCTCAAAGCTCTCAAATCTATTTCGCGATAGTGTGCTCGTGAAGGGTGTAACTGTAAAGCTCTTCGTGAAGTATATAAAACGCATTATATACCACTATCTTTATGCTTCATAAAAGGCATAAGTTGGCGCCAAGTTATATTTATGGGTCTTCAATGTTATACAATTTTCGTCTATTTGAGAGCATTTATAAGAGGTATTTTTTCTTGCTGCTTCTTTTATTTATAAGGACTCTCGCCGCTTGTGATATGTGGAAAAAATGGTTTTATATAAATAGACTTGCCATAAGAGAATCCTACGGTATTAGGAGCTCTCATTCAACGTGTGAAATAAATAAATTATACTTACAATTTATATTAAGAGAAAAGTTTGCTTATAGAGTTCATGCAGTGGAAAGCTAAGTGGAAGGTATTCGATAAGAAGTTGGATTATTTATAAACCATTGTTTAGAGAAACGATATTTTATTTTTATAAATTAATGAGTTATAGATTATGCGAGACATATGAAGCGTGAAGGAAAGTGGCGTTTTCTTAAAGAAATCTGATTGTTTAATGATTAGTGTGGGTTAAGGATTTGTTTTTTTAAGATCAAGAGGGTGCTAAATATTTTGAAAAATACCACCTTTAAAGGTGGTATTTTATATCTTTTTTTATGACAATAGTAGGCCATACAATATGATTAAGTTAGTTTTTGCCTCTTAGTCCTTTTTACTCGTTGCTTGCTCTGTCTTAAAAAAGATGATCTGGATCTTTCTTTCAAATTTTTAAGAAATCCTAATATTGCCAAAACATGACCCATAGCTAAAACTTTTGAAAAAATATAATCTTCATAAGAATATTATGTTTTCTATAGGGATAAATTTAAAATTGTAATTTTTTATTCTCTTCTTGTTCTCTTATAAAGGTGGGAAGCCCCATATGATCAAGATATTTTAGGAAAGGGTGGGGAGGTAATTCTTCTACATTGACCATCGTTTTAACATCCCATTCGCCTGTGGCAATGAGAAGGGCTGTTACAGCTGCTGGTACACCAGCTGTATAGGAAATGCCCTGTGCTCCGGTTTCATAAAAAGCTTGTTTGTGATCGGCTATGTTATAGATAAAAATTTCTTTTGGTTTTCCATCTTTTTCACCTTTGATAAGATCCCCAATACAGGTTTTTCCTGTGTATTCAGGGGCGAGAGAAGAAGGATCGGGTAAGACAGCTTTTACAACTTTTAAAGGAATGACTTCTTGACCTTCTGCTGTTGTAACAGGCTGTTCGGATAAGAGACCAAGATTTTTCAAAACGGTAAAAACAGTGATGTAACGATCACTAAAACCCATCCAGAAGCGGACATTTTGGACATCAAGATTTTTGGAAAGTGAATGAATTTCATCATGTCCTGTCATATAGGCTTTTTGTTTTCCAACAACAGGAAGATCCCATTCATGGCTGATTTCAAACATTTTATTGGAAATCCATTTTTTATTTTGCCATGACCATACTTGTCCTGTAAATTCACGAAAGTTAATTTCTGGATCAAAATTCGTGGCAAACCAACGTCCATGACTTCCAGCATTAATGTCAATGATATCGATATCAGTGATCTTATCAAAATAACATTCATTTGCTAACGCTGCATAAGAATTTACAACACCTGGATCAAAACCAGCGCCTAAAATAGCCGTGATACCCGCTTGTTCACATTCTTGACGCCGAGGCCATTCATAATTGCCATACCAAGGTGGTGTTTCACAAATTTTAAGAGGATCTTCATGAATGGCAGTATCGATATAAGCACATTTGGTTTCGATACAAGCTGAAAGAACAGACATATTAAGAAAAGCTGAACCAACATTAATGACAATTTCACATTTGCTTTTTTGGATGAGCTTTACAGTTTCTTCTACATTCATGGCATTAAGCAAATGGCTTTTGAGAACACCTTGTTCTTTCATAGAATTTTTTTCTTTAATAGAAGCAATAATGGCTTCACATTTTTTGAGTGTTCGTGAAGCAATATGAATTTCACCAAAAATGTCATTGTTTTGAGCACATTTGTGCGCAACAACTTGTGCAACACCTCCAGCACCAATAATGAGAACGTTTTTTTTCATTGTAGGTTCATCTCCTTTTTAATACTGTTGTATGACGTTTTTTACGGTTATTCTTTCATGAAAGACTTATCTGATAATCATGATAGTTAAATTGACGTTGAAGCGTTAGTGTACCATCAAATTCTTTTATGACAATGGCAGGCATTGCAACGCCATTAAACCAGTTTTTCTTGACCATTGTATAACCTGCTGTATCCTGAAAAGACAGTCTATCCCCTATTTTCAGAGGTTTTGAAAATTGAAATGTTCCAAAAATATCACCGGCAAGGCAAGATTTGCCGCAGACCATAATTTCGTACGGACCTTGATTTGGTTCTAATTTCGCATTTTCGCGGTAAATGAGAAGATCAAGCATATGTGCTTCGATTGAGCTATCAACGATGGCAAGATTCTTTTCATTATACAATGTATCAAGAACACTGACTTCTAGAGTGGTACTTTTTGTTATAGCAGCTTCTCCTGGTTCTAGAAAAATAGTGACACCATAGGTTTCTGAAAACTGTTTTAAGCGTTTTGCGAAAGTTTCTAGAGGATAATTTTCAGCTGTAAAATGAATTCCACCACCAAGGCTTATCCAATCTACGGCAGAAAAAAGTTCTGAAAATTTTTCTTCCATAACCCCAAGCATTTGGTTAAAAAGATTAAAGTTAGCATTTTCACAATTGTTATGGATCATCAAGCCGTTGATGAGAGGTAGAACTTCTTTAATAGCACTTTGATTTGTTTCTCCTAAGCGACTAAAAGAGCGGGAGGGATTAGCAAGATCAAAATTGGATGCGCTTATTCCTGGATTTAATCTTAGACCTCGTTGAATGGTTTTTGTTGCATCAGAAAAGCGTTGAAGTTGCTGGATTGAGTTGAAGATAATTTTATCTGCATAACCACAGGCTTCATCAATTTCGTGATTAGCCCAAGCAACCGAATAGGCATGGGTTTCTTTGCCAAATTTTTCTCTTCCTAAACGCAGTTCATAAAGAGATGATGAGGTGGTTCCATCCATAAATTCAGACATGACATCAAAAACACTCCATGTGGCAAAACATTTCAAAGCAAGCAAAACTTTTGCTCCGGACATTTCTCGTAAACGAGAAATTATTTGCATATTTTTGATGAGTTTCGATTTGTCTATAAGATAGTATGGGGTTTTTATCATCATTTATTCATTCTTTTTTAAAGGATCTTATTCTTGAGATCAGCGTTTAGTACAAAGAGTAACAGAATGTCTTAAGAAAAAAGAATCTTAAGAAAAGAATCTGTTTCTGTCTAGCAATAGAAAGATTTTCTGTAACGGCTGTCATTTATTAGTTTGAGTTTTGCGTTATGCGTATGAAAAAAAAATTATATTATGCTTTAGCTTTTTTATTTATGAGCATTCTTTTCATTATAACAACTGCTCTTGTTCATTTGGGGCAAAATAGGGGTGATGCTAAAGCCGAACTGGTTTCTCAGATCTCTGTCCAAGAGAGTTCGGAGCCTTTGATTTTTACGGGGCGTAGAGAACTTAATGGTTTTAAGGGTTATCATCATTATCGGCGTGGTTATGTTAAGTATAAAGATAACTGGTGGTATCCTGAAGCGGCTTTTGTGACATCACCGCACTTAAGCACAAAAGGCGCATCATTAAAAGTTGTATCAGATGCTAAAAGAATCTTTTTAACGTCTTCTTCGGAAAGATTAGAAAAAAAAGAGCCATGGATGCTGAAACAGCATATTGAATCTTGTCGTTCCCGTTATCGCTCTTATAATAAAAATGATAATAGTTTTCAGCCTTTTCATGGTCCGCGTAAACAGTGTTTATCGCGTTTTTTTAAAGGATAGAAATAATTAAATAAAATTTTAATTGCTTCTTGTCGTGAGTGTTATTGTTCTTACAATAAAAAAGAAAGCTTGTTTGGTGTGCAGCGTTTCTGTGCGAGCATTGTTTTTTTGAAAAATTTAAATACTTTTAAGTTTTATTAAATCTTATTATCGTTAAGTGTAGAATGGGGGAGAAATATAAACTTTTGTTTTGTCAATGACAAAATATTAAAGACAGGATGGAGCTTAAAGAATGACGGTACGGGAAGCAATGTTGATATTGCTCATTTTGCTTCCCTTTTGTGGAAGTGCTGTTATTGGTTTTTTTCGTTCGACAGCAAAAAATAATGAAGCGTGGTTTGCTGGGGGCATTGCTCTTTTTAGCCTTCTTTTTACAATCATGCTTTATCCAGCAATTCGCGGCAATCACGTTATCCGTTTAAATATTCCTTGGCTTCCAGAATGGGGGGGTGATTTGATCCTCCGAATGGATGGTTTATCGTGGCTTTTTTGCTTGCTCATTACAGGAATTGGGTTGCTTGTCGTTGTTTATGCCCGTTATTATATGGATCCTGCGGATTCTGTACCACGGTTTTTTTCTTTTTTTCTAGCCTTTATGGGCTCAATGACAGGGATTGTTTTATCAGGTAACCTCATCTTTTTGGTTGTTTTTTGGGAACTTACCAGTATTTTTTCTTTTTTGTTGATTGGTTATTGGTATCATAATGCCAGTGCGCGTGAAGGGGCGCGTATGGCTTTAACGATTACAGGTTTTGGTGGTTTTGCCCTTTTTATTGGGGTTTTATTGATTGGGTATATTGTTGGTAGTTTTGATCTGGATAAAATTTTACAGTCTGGAGATGTAATCCGATCAAGTTCGCTTTATATCCCTGCCCTTATTTGTATTTTATTGGGTGGATTAACAAAAAGCGCACAGTTTCCTTTTCATTTTTGGTTGCCTAATGCGATGGCAGCTCCAACACCCGTATCGGCTTATTTGCATTCGGCAACGATGGTAAAAGCAGGGTTGTTTTTGTTAGTTCGTTTATGGCCTGTGCTTTCTGGGACAGAAACTTGGTTTTGGATGGTTGGCTTTTCAGGACTTTCAACATTGTTGCTTGGCGCCTATTTTTCTATGTTTCAGCAAGATTTAAAGGGACTGCTTGCTTACTCAACGATTAGTCATCTTGGATTGATTACCACGCTTTTAAGTCTTGGGAGTCCCCTTGCGTGTGTTGCAGCAATCTTTCATATGGCCAATCATGCTACTTTTAAAGCGTCTCTATTTATGGCTGCCGGCATTATTGATCACGAAACGGGAACACGTGATATGCGCAAGTTAACAGGTCTTTATCGCTCTATGCCGATTACAGCAACACTTGCTTTAGTAGCAAGTGCGGCAATGGCTGGTGTTCCTTTGCTCAATGGTTTTTTATCAAAAGAAATGTTTTTTGCTGAAGCTGTTGAAACGCACATGGAATCATGGCTTGACTGGATTTCTCCCTATGTAGCAACACTTGCTAGCCTATTTAGCGTGACCTATTCTATACGTTTTATTCATGGAGTCTTTTGGGGACCAAAATCGGACGAATTACCTAAAATACCGCATGAACCACCGCATTTTATGCGTTTACCCATGGAACTTTTGGTGTTTATTTGTTTGGCTGTTGGTATTTTTCCTAATTTTACAATCGGGCCTATTTTAGATAATGCTGTTGTATCTGTTTTAGGACCGATGACGATCTCTTATAGCTTGGCTGTTTGGCATGGGTTTAATACACCATTAATGATGAGCTTGGTGGCTTTATTAGGGGGAGGCTTGCTCTATGTTGTTGGGCGGCGTTATTTTTTATCTTGTGATGATGGTGCTCCCTTTTTTCGTCATTTGAAAGGACCGCGTATTTTTGAACGCATTCTTGTGATTATTTCTTGGAAATGGGCACGTGCGGTGGAAGCTCTTTTGTCAACACGTCGTTTACAAATCCAGTTGCACTGGATTTTTACTGTATGTTTTATTTTTGTTGGTCTTTTGCTTTGGCATGATGGTTTAATTGCACTAGGAGGGCTGCCGCTTTTTCCACTTGATATTCCTTTTCTTGTTATTTGGCTGGTCGGTGGATTGTGCGCGCTTTTAGTCGCTTGGCAAGCAAAGTTTCATCGTCTTGCATCTCTCATGCTTTTGGGGGGAGCAGGGTTAATGACATGTGCAACCTTTTTATGGCTTTCTGCGCCCGATTTGGCTATAACGCAATTGGTTGTTGAAGTGGTGACAGTTGTTTTATTATTGCTTGGTTTGCGTTGGTTGCCTAAGCGTGTGTATAATTCTTCTCCAACATCTGTTCATTTTTGGGTACGTTTACGTCGCGCCCGTGATTTCATCTTAGCAATTATAGGAGGTGCTGGTGTTGCATGGCTCTCTTTTGCGATGATGACACGTCCTCAAGGGACAACGGTTTCTAATTTTTTTCTGAAAAATGCTTATTCTGGTGCAGGTGGTCGCAATGTTGTGAATGTATTGTTAGTGGATTTTCGTGGTTTTGATACGATGGGAGAGGTTGTGGTTTTGGGGGGTGTTTCTTTAACTGTCTTTGCTCTTTTGCGTCGATTCCGTCCTGCTCCTGAAAGTATTGAGCCGCCGTTTCAACAACGTGTTCAGGAAGCTTTTGATAAAGCACAACCGGATCGAAACGTGGGGGATACAATCTTAAACTATCTCGCTATTCCTTCTGTTATTATGGGGTGGCTCTTTTCCGTTATTATTGCTTTTTCTTTTTATCTATTTGTGCGAGGACATGATCTTCCTGGAGGGGGATTTGTAGGAGGGGTAACTTTAGCGATAGGCTTTATTTTGCAGTATCTTGCGCGGGATATTCGTTGGGTAGAAAATCATTTAAGAGTTTTGCCTTTACGCTGGATGGGCTTTGGCTTATTGCTATCGGTTGTCACGGGAGCAGGGGCTTTGTTTGTTGGGTACCCTTTTTTAACATCATTTTTCCAATATATTCATATGCCATTGATTGGAAAGATTCCTATAGCATCTGCTTTTTTGTTTGATTTTGGTGTGTTTTCTCTTGTGTTGGGAGCAACAATTCTCATTTTAATTGCCCTTGCACATCAATCCATTCGTAGTTACCGAATCGGTAAAAAACCTACTTTAAAAGAGAAGGAAAATTAATGGAAATTATTCTTTCTTTGGCCATTGGCGTTCTTGTTGGATCTGGAATTTGGCTCATTTTGCGCCCCCGAACTTTTCAAGTCATTCTTGGTTTATCCTTGATATCCTATGGTGTTAATCTTTTCATCTTTGCAATGAGTAGACCACGCAGTAATGCAGCGCCAATTGTTGATCCTACGATGGCTATCAATCCGGCGAATTATGTTGATCCTCTTCCACAGGCTTTGGTTTTAACTTCAATTGTGATCGGTTTTGCAACGACAGCCCTCTTTTTGGTTATCTTATTGGTTTCACGCGGTTTAACAGGTTCAGATCACGTTGATGGACGTGAGGTACAGTGATGGAAGCTTGTGTGCATCACCTTCTTATCATGCCAATTCTTTTGCCGTTAAGTACTGGAGCCCTTCTTCTTTTCTATGATGAACGTCGTTCAAAACTGAAATCACTTATAAGTATTTTTTCTGCCGCATTGTTGGTTGTTATTGCTGTTTTACTGGTGATGCGTGCTCTTGAAGTTGCACCAGCTGTGGATGTTTATCGGCTTGGTAGTTGGCCTTCTCCTTTTGGTATTGTTTTGGTGCTTGATCGCTTAAGTGCTATGATGCTTTTGCTTTCTAGCTTGTTGATCAGTGCTTCGTTGGTTTTTGCCCGGGCTCATTGGTATAAAGCGGGTCCTCATTTTCAGTCATTGATGCAATTTTTCATGGTTGGAATAAACGGCGCTTTTTTAACAGGTGATTTATTTAATTTATTTGTATTTTTTGAAGTGATGTTAACAGCCTCTTATGGGCTTGCGTTGCATGGTTCTGGTCCGCTACGTGTGCGTGCTGGGTTGCATTATGTCGTGATTAATCTGGTTGCTTCGTTGTTTTTTCTCATTGGTGCGGCACTTATTTATGGAATCGTAGGTACCCTCAATATGGCTGATTTGGCTGTAAAAATGCAATATATAGCTTCTAGCGATATGACTTTATTTGAAATAGGGGCTGCTCTTTTGGGAATTGCTTTCTTAATTAAAGCAGGGGTGTGGCCATTGAATTTTTGGTTGATGCCAACTTATAGTGCAGCAGTAGCACCTGTTGGGGCTTCTTTTGCACTTTTAAGCAAAGTCGGTATTTATATTATTTTACGCTTAACATTGTTATGGTTTGGACCAGAAAGTGGACATTTTAACCATTTTGGTCAGACGGTTTTGTTTTATGGTGGGCTTGCCACTATGGCTTTTGGTTTTATTGGGGTGTTGGCAAGCCAAATCTTGGTACGTTTGGCAGCTTATAGCATTTTGATCTCTTCTGGGACATTGTTGAGCGCAATCGGGATCGGTAATACAGCACTGATCGCAGGAGCACTCTTTTATATTGTTTCCTCAACTTTAGCACTGGGCGCTTTTTTTCTTTTGGTGGAATTGGTTGAACGCTGTCAAGATGTCGCAGCTAATGTTTTGACGGTGACAATGGAAGTTTATGGGGACGATGAAGAAGAGGAAGAAGATGAAGTAGGGACTTATTTACCCGTAACTTTGGCAATTCTTGGAGCTTGTTTTGGTTTTTGTGCACTTTTGATTATTGGTCTGCCTCCTTTTTCTGGTTTTGTTGCTAAATTTATGATGTTTGTGGCACTCTTAAACCATAGTAAAGAAAATATTTCTCCCTCTCTACCCGTTTATTACGATTGGCTTTTTATAACTTTTATCAATCTCTCTGGTTTTGCGGCTTTTATTGCGATGACACGAACGGGCATTCGAACTTTTTGGATCTCTCTTGAAGGAAGGATTCCACGGGTGCAAGTGATTGAATTTGCCCCCATTGCCGTTCTACTTGCTTTGTGTTTTCTTATTACAATTATCGCTGGTCCTGTTAGTCGTTATATGCTTGAAACAGCTAAAACTTTGCATGAACCTCAAAATTATATTGGCAGCGTTTTAGATGATTTTTCTCTTGAAAATAGGGGAATTTATCAGTGAAATACCGTTATTTTTTCTCTTTTTCTAGCTTAGCAATTATTTTTATGTGGCTGATCTTAAATGGCTTTAGTTTTGGTCAACTGCTTTTAGGCGTTATCATTGCTTTATTTGGGGGCTGGATGATGCGGCTTCTTGAGCCGGAAAAAATAACGATTAAAAGTTGGCGTGCCGTTTTTAAGCTGTTTTTTCGTGTGTTTATTGATTCTATTATTTCAAATATTGTTGTGGCTTACTTCGTTTTAACCAAAAGATCTCGAACACAGCAGTCTGGTTTTATTGTGGTGCCTATTTCGCTTGAAAGTCGCACAGCTTTAGCTGTTTTGGCATGTATTCTTTCAGCAACTCCAGGGACTATTTGGATTGCCTATAATAGAAAGAATAGTGAACTTTTGCTTCATGTCTTAAATTTTGAAAATGGATTTGATTACCAAAAATTGATCAAAAAACGCTATGAGCAATTACTTTTGGAGATTTTTTAATGAGTATGGTGATCCTTTATTGGGGGCTTTATCTTTCGCAATTTTTTTTAAGTTTGGCAATGATTCTCGCACTGTTTCGGCTGATTCGTGGTCCACGAGCGCAAGATCGGATTGTGGGGTTGGATGCTCTTTATATAATCACTATTCTTTTATTTTTGACATTTGATATCCGTTCAGGCACAACTATTTATTTTGTGGCAGCTCTCATTGTTGGCTTATTGGGCCCTGTATCAAGTATTGCGTTGGCAAAATTCCTCATGCGAGGGGAGATTATTGAATGAAGGATGATGTATCGCTTATTGTTGCTGTTGCTGTTACGGTTTTTTTGATCTTAGGATCGGGTCTTACGTTGATTGGAACGATAGGATTGGTGCGTCTTCCCAGTTTTTATAAGCGTTTACATATGCTTTCACTCAGTACAAGTTGGGGCGCTGGTAGTATTCTTGTTGCGTCGTTTCTTTATTCAATTTTTGTAGATCATCATTTTGTTTTTCATGAATTTTTGTTGATGATTTTTTTACTTGTAACTATACCGGCCGCTTCTATGTTGATATCGCAAGCAGCGGCTTACCGACACTATTCAGAAAATAAATTAGAAAAACCGCTGGCTCTTTTATCACGTCAGAGGGAAAAAAAAACCTCTGTTTCCGACGAAATGTCACGTGACACGAGCCAGAGCGATTTTTAAGACACTATAAGCTTTTTTTATTCTGTTTTTTGTTCTTCTACACATTGAATAAGATTTTTTTCTTCTGGATCATTAATGAGATCAGAAAGTGTGGCTTCGTTTCCTTTTGTCCACCATATATAGGGTCCTCCCATATATTTTGCTCCAGAAGCACTTATGCTGCGGGAAGCGATGATGCGCTTTTCTTGCCATTTGAAATCAACAAGCGAAATATTACCCGCATTGAGATAGGTTACTTCAACATGCTCTTTACTTGTACCTGTTTCACATTGATAGGTAGTAACTTCTGTTGTTGGCTCTGGATCATCTGGCACTTCAATAACTAAAGAGCCTGCAAAAGCATTAAGTGAACCGAATAGCGGTAGGCTTAAAGAAATAAAAAATCCCACAATAAAAGCAATTTTTTTCATGATATTTCCTCAGTTATTTAAAATAATAACAGTGATTCATCCTTACAGAGGATGGGCTTTTTTTCTTCTGGATCTTGGATAAGATCATAAAGTGTTACTTCTTTATTTTTCTCCCACCAGATATACTGCTCCCCTACATATTTTGCTCCAGAAGCAGCAATAACATTCGCAGCGATAATACGATCGCCTTTCCATTTGAAATCAACCAATGAAAAATCGTCAGTGTTGTGATAAGTTGCTTCAACGCGTTCTTTATTTGTACCCATATCACATTGATAGGTTACGGTTTGTGTTTCTGGATTACCTGACACTTCAATGACTAAAGCTGCAGCTAAGGTGCTGCTAACATTGAAAAATAATAAAGAGGAAAAAAATCCTAAAATTTGTAGAGTTTTTTTCATAATGCTTCCCTATATGAAAAGTAATTTGTCTTAATAAGATGGTGTCTACGGCAGGATTCGAACCTGCGACCCCAGGATTCATACCACTTCGATTTTCACCGCCAGCGTTAAAAGCTGTTTGTGGTCTGGACTGTCTCTTCACCGTAAAGCTTGCGCCTTTTAGGTGCTGCCCGTTCAGTCTCTACACCTTCCTCTCATGTTAAGAGAGGCTTGGCTCGGGATTGGCATATAGTTTTGCCCATGAAGCTTTCCCCGAATTTGAGCAGATCCACTTTGAGGATTTCTCCTCAAGGCGCCCAATTTCTTTAGGAATCCTGTGCTCTATCCTACTGAGCTACGTAGACATCATCATAACTATTCCTTTAATAGAAGTATAAAAACGAATCAATTATATTCAATATGAATTAACGAATTTCTGTTAATTTTTGTTCCAAAAAGGATAAAACTGCATCTGATGGAACATTTTTTGCAATAAATGATTGGCCAAGTCCCCGTGTTAAAATAAAGGTCAAATTGTTTTGTGAAACTTTTTTATCTTGAGCAATGAGATTCATCAATGTTTCAGCATCTGGTAGATCTCCTGGGATATCCTTTAACCGTATAGGTAAACCTACAGCTTTAAGGTGTGTTTCGATACGATGTATGAGTGTGGGGTCACATAGATTCAGTTGTGCAGAGAATTGATGTGCCAGAATCATTCCAATTGCTACAGCTTCACCGTGAATTAAGCGCTTGGAATCATAAGCGGTTGCTGTTTCAAGCATGTGCCCAAAGGTATGACCGAGATTTAAGAGTGCGCGCTCCCCTGTTTCGTATTCGTCACGGGCGACTATGGCAGCTTTAAATTGGCATGAGCGGACAATAGCTTCTGTTCGCATGGGGCCATTGGAGAAAATTTTTTGTCCGTTTTTTTCAAGCCATGCAAAGAATTCAGGTTGGTTAATAAGACCATATTTAACCATTTCTGCATAACCTGCGCGAAATTGGCGTGGTGGGAGTGTATCAAGAACAGATGTGTCAGAAATAACGCATTGCGGTTGATAAAAAGCACCAATAAGATTTTTACCATATCGGCTGTTGATGCCCGTTTTTCCACCAACAGAAGAATCAATTTGTGCAAGAAGCGTTGTGGGCATCTGAATGAAATTCATTCCGCGGCGTATCATACTTGCGGCAAATCCTGCTAGATCTCCAATCACACCGCCACCAAAAGCAATCACACAGTCACCTCTTTCTAAGCGTGCGGCAAGAATTTGGTCGATAACAGTTTGCAAGGTTGAAAATGATTTTGATTGTTCTCCTGCTTCTACAATAATAGGGACAGTGTGAATTTTATTTTTTGTTAACTCTGCTTGTAATGGATCCAAATGGAGAGGTGCAACATTTGTATCTGTAACAATTGCTAAACGCGTTTGATGAAAATCCGTTTTCTGAAGAGAATGCTTAATTTGTAAAGCTGCTTGCGCAATGAGATTTGGTCCAATGATGATATTATAACAGCGCTTGTCCAGTTTAACAGTAACGGTTTTGGTTTGCATGCTTGTTGTTCCTGTGGTTATTTTTCTGTATCGAGATAGTGATGTATAGATCGTATGACATTTTTTGCTACGGTAAGACAGCTTTCTTTATGTGTGTGAATTGTTAAGTTTGCCTTTGCATAAATAGGATAACGCTGGTCCATGAGCTTTTGCATGGTTTCTTTAGGGTTTTCTGTTTGGAGAAGGGGCCGCGTTTTACGCTTTGAGACACGTTGCATGAGGATATCAAGGTCGGCTTTGAGCCAGATAGATATAGCATTTTGATGAATGGCTTTTCGGATGTTTTGATTTATGTATGCACCGCCACCAGTTGCTAAAATGAGAGGACTTTTTTTTATAAGATTGAGAATAACACGCTGTTCAAGAGCGCGGAACTCTGATTCACCATAAATTTTAAAGAGTTCGGTGATGGTCATTTTTGAAGCTTTTTCAATTTCTTGATCAGAATCATAAAAGGGTAAATCAAGCATAGTGGCAACGCGTTTTCCGATGACTGATTTTCCTGCTCCCATAAGACCAACAAACACAAGAGCGCGTTTATCAAGAGATGATGAGACTTGTCTTTTTATTTGTGAGAGAGGCTGATGTTGGGGTCTATTACTTTTCATAGCTTATTTCGGCATTTATCTGTTTTAAAGTCAATTCCTGTTAATCTTTATAGGATAAAATAAGAGATAGAGTATTTGGGGAAGTTTATTATTTTATGCCAACATTAACCAGACTTTTGATGATTCTTTTCATTTTGCTTGCTATTCTTTTTAGTATAATGATCATTCTTGTCATTTTTGTTGAACCTGTAACTGTGGATATGTCTGTTGATGTCCCTTTGGATTCACTGGCTCTTTCTTTGAGAATGAATTAATGAAAAGTAACATTGTGATAGAGCGTTTTCTTGAAATGATGAGTGCTGAGCGAAGCGCTTCTGCTCATACGCTTGCGGCTTATCAGCGTGATTTACAATGGGCGCAAGAGGAATTGTCTTCGCATTCGGTTTCGCTCCTTTCAGCACAAAAAGAGGACCTTATTGCTCTTTTGTCGCTCATGCATACGTTTGGTTTTACTGCAACGTCACAAGCACGCCGTTTATCAACATTGCGTCAATTCTATCAGTTTCTTTATGCAGAGGGATTAAGAGTAGATGATCCTTCCAATGATATTGATGCCCCTCGCCAAGGGCGTCCTTTGCCCAAAATTATCAGTGAAGATGCGGTGACAAAATTTCTTGATTTGGCGCAGGTGGAGGTTAATCAAGCAGATTATGGATCTAAGGATTATCTGCGCGCATTGCGTCTTCAGCTATTGAGCGAAATGCTTTATGCAACAGGATTACGCATTAGTGAGTTGGTGAGTCTGCCTGTGCAGGCTGTTCGAGGGAAAGCATACAGTATCTTGGTTCGCGGTAAGGGAAAAAAAGAACGAATGGTGCTGTTATCAAAAAAAGCCTATCAAGTTCTTTTGCAGTGGTTGAATTTACGTGATCAGGGAGAAGATGCGAAAAGTCTTTATCTTTTTCCAGCCCATTCAAAAACAGGCTATATTGCACGTCAAGTTGTTGCGCGAGAATTGAAGAATCTTGCTAAAAGGGCTGGAATAAAAAGTGAAAGCTTTTCTCCCCATGTGTTGCGTCATGCTTTTGCTAGCCATCTTTTGCAAAATGGTGCTGATTTGCGGGCCGTTCAACATTTGTTAGGTCATTCTGATATTTCTACCACTCAGATTTATACCCATGTGTTAGAAGAAGGACTTTATCGTCTCGTTAATGAGCATCATCCACTTGCCGATGTGCAAAAGGCTCGCTAAAGAAAAGGTGATGTTTTAGAAAAGACTTTATAAAGAAAATTATAAGTGTATAAGTGACACTGAATGAGTTGGTACAGAATGCATAATTATCTTGATTTTGAAAAACCAGTTGCTGATCTTGATGGAAAAATTCTTGAATTAAAAAAAATTTCTCAGGAAAAAGGCAGTCTTGATATGAGTGACGAGATTGCACGTCTTGAAACACGTTCCAAAACGGCATTGCGCGATCTCTATAAAAAATTGTCGCCGTGGCAAAAAACACAAGTTGCTCGTCATCCTGACCGTCCGCATTTTATGGACTATTCTAAACGCTTATTGAGTGATGTTACACCTTTGGCAGGAGATCGAAAGTTTGCTGAAGATGAGGCTGTTCAAGCTGGGTTTGCACGCTTTAAGGGGGAAGCAGTAGCTTACATTGGTCAAGAGAAAGGTCACGATACGCAAACACGTTTGCGCTATAATTTTGGTTCTGCACGTCCAGAAGGATATCGTAAAGCTGTTCGTATTATGGAAATGGCTGACCGATTTGGTTTGCCACTCCTTACTTTTGTCGATACGGCGGGTGCTTATCCTGGGGTAAGCGCTGAAGAACGTGGGCAAGCAGAAGCAATTGCTCAATCAACAGCCGCAACTTTGCGCCTAAAGGTTCCTGTTGTATCCGTTGTTATCGGAGAAGGTGGTTCTGGGGGGGCAATAGCAATTGCGGCTGCCAATAAAGTTTATATGTTGGAACATGCGATTTACTCGGTTATTTCTCCAGAAGGAGCAGCTTCTATTTTATGGCGTGATCCAGCGCGTGCAAAAGATGCTGCAATGAATATGCGTATTACCGCTCAAGATTTACTTCGCTTAAAGATTATTGATGGCATTATTTCAGAGCCTTTAGGAGGAGCACATCGTGATAAAGAGATTGCCATTGATGCAACAGGTGAAATTATTTCAGAGGCTTTAAAAGCTATGGCTGGAAAAGATGGTGAAGTTCTTAAACAAGAGCGAAGGGAAAAGTATCTTCAAATTGGTCGGTCATTAACATAAGTTGTTTTTTATGAGGGGTGTTGGATTGGAGTTTTTTCGATGACATTTAACAGATTCCTTGCTGTGTGTGTGTTGTTTGTAATGGGAATATTGACAGCCTGTGAAGGGAGATTACCAGCTTCTATTCGCGCTAAAGTTGAGCAGCCTCTTCCGCAAGAAATCCAGAATAGAATGGCTTTGTATGATATTGATCCTTATGCACCAATTGTAATGCGCTTTTTCAAAGAAGAAAATCTTGCTGAAGTTTGGAAGCAATCTCGTTCCGGTCCTTTTATCTTGGTTGCACGCTATGGTATTTGTAAGTGGTCTGGTAAGCTTGGACCTAAATATAAAGAAGGGGATCTTCAGACACCAGAAGGTTTTTATACGATTACAGCAAAGCAAATGAATCCTTATTCAAAATATTATCTTTCTTTTAATATAGGGTTTCCTAACCTTTATGATCAGGAAAATGGTCGGACAGGGAGCAATCTTATGGTGCATGGTTCTTGCTTTTCTGCCGGTTGTTATTCTATGAGTGATAAGAATATGGCTCAAATTTATGCTTTTGCGCGGGATGCTTTTAAAGGAGGACAAAGAGCATTCCAATTGCAGGCTTTTCCTTTCCGCATGACCAAGGATAACATGTTACGTCATAGCAATGATCCTCATTACCCATTTTGGGTTATGCTTAAGAAAGGTTATGATTTTTTTGAAGAAAATCGTCAACCTCCAGTCGTTGAAGTGTATGAAAAACGTTACATTTTTAATCGCGATATTGATAAAAATTCAGTTTCTTTAATGAAGTGAGTATTATTTTATTCGTCTATATTGTGAAACATCATTGCTTATGATGATGGCCGTATAGGATATGCAAAACTTTATATATGGAATGTTTAAGGGGGCGTCCATACTTTAAAGTGCTGAGTTTTTTATAGAGTTTTATGTCAGTAAATCAAATAAAGTGTGGGAGGACTAAGAGCAATTGGCTCAGAGAAGGTGGGTTGTTTGCAGACCTATATGGGGGCAATTTGGTTTTTTTAGTGGAGAGTAGGTTAATATAAAACGCACCTCTCTTTTTATTTTCAATAAGATAATATTTTATGGTTTTATTATTTCATGCTGTAAAATATTATCTTATCCTGCTTGGGTTATAAGATATATACATACATCTAAAAAGACGATATTTCTGTTTGATATTAGTTTTTTGCTTAAACTTAAGAGGATTTTGTTTCAATTAGCTCGGGAAATATAGAGTTTAGCGGAATATTTAAAACTAAAAATGTGTCCAATGGGATTGTGAAATGAATCACATGAAGTTATTTGCAGATGAAGTTTATGTTGAGAAAAAACAACCTAATTACAGATTAGTAAATATTAAAAAAATTTATCATAACAATTTAATTTATAATAATAATTTATAACTTTTTTCCATTTGAATAAGAGCTTGAATATCATGAGATCTTTTATCTGAAAATCTGTTTATCTTTAATCAATAAAAATGCCTCTAATGAAATCCTCTCACGTGCTAAGAGCTACTAAAAATTGGGGGATGGAAAAATCTATGGTGGAGCTTTTTTGTTTTTTTAAAGCGTAAAGAAGTTATGGCTCAATGGATTTAATGTTATGTCATTAAAGGGAAGCATTAAAACTTTATTCCTGGAATGATGAGAGGGTTTTCTAAGAGAGCTGTTTTGTCGGCAGTATCTATTGCTGGTTTATTAAAAAAAGCATTGAGAAGTTTTTGTATCGCTTCTTTTTCAACACCATCGGCAATGATGACAAAACGTGTTTGTTTTATTCCTTTTGTCCATGCTGGCAACCTTATAGGGGGATGGAAAAATGTTTGTACGCCATGTAATACAAGTGGGCGATGAGGATCATCACGCAATGCAATAATTGCTTTAATACGGAGTAACTTTGCACCATAACGGTTTTGTAGGAGATCTAAAAAAGTTTCAATTGTGGCATAATCAACAAGATCTTCACAGTCTAGTGAAAAGGTACGAATGGTTTTATGGGGAGGGTGATCATGTAGAGCCGTCGTAAGATTTTGCTTAAAGTGTGTGTTTTCTCCTGTTTCATTCCATAATGTGTGATTTATTAATATATTTGAGCAGAAATCTTCAGAGTGGACATCAATGATTTGTGCTGTAGGATTCATTCTTTTGAGTGTGTTAAGGAGCTTATTTGAAAGGGTTTGTGGGGCTGTGAGATCTGTTTTGGTGAGAATGATTTTGTCAGCAAGGATTAATTGTTTATATATTTCAGGATAGCGCTCGCATATGGAAAGAGTGCTTAATGTATCAAATGTTGCAAGAACAGCATTTATGGACAGTGTTTGAATAAACAGTGGGTGGCTTAAAAATATTTGTAAAATAGGGGCGGGATCAGCCATTCCTGTTGTTTCAATGATAATATGATTGAGTTGTTTGATTTGTCCTGTCTGGATGCGATTGATTAAATCCATTAATGTATCAATGAGATCACTGCGTAAATTGCAGCATAAGCAACCATTTGCAAGCTCAATAATTCCTTCTGTCGCCTTTTCAACTAGAAGGTGGTCAATACTAATTTCGCCGAATTCATTGATGATAACAGCACATTCCGTTAAGAGAGGGTCTTGTAGCATACGGTTGAGCAAAGTTGTTTTACCAGAGCCTAAAAAACCAGTAATAAGCGTGAGAGGAATGCGCTTCATTTTCATTTTAATCATCAACTGCAGTTCTATTTTAAGGAAACATACCTTATGACGTCAATCCCCATTTATAATGGGGCTCGTGAAAGATATGTGATGGACAATTGCCTATGAAATCTATTTTATCACCACTTTTAAGTTTATAAAGGTGAGAGCGGGTGTAATCATACTACTTTTTAGTGCTTGTATTTATGATCATTCTTGGCACTTGAAAGCCCTTATAGGAAGAGTTTTAATTCCTTAAATTCCTTACTTTAATTATTTTATCTATATATGCTTATCCACTTTGTGACGTGAAAGAGATAGATTTTAATCGATTTAACAGCGATGGATTTGAAATGAGAGAATTTTACGATATTTGTGGTTTTGAGAAAATGGGGCAAAATAATTAATCATAAATTATGGCTTACGGCTTTTTTATAGGATAGTTTGTGCGTTTTTTATGCGGACTATGGGGTTTTTTTAGTGGTTTTACTGTTATTTTAGGTGCTTGTGGCGTATGAATGAGATGTACTACTAAAGGATGAGAAAAAGAAGGTGGAGCAGTGATAAAAGGTGAGGTGAGAATAATATTTCCTTGATCATCATATGAATTGGCATGCATTTTTATGGCTTCAGGAGTACATGTTTGTTGTCTCATATTGTTGGCTTGTGTTATGTTGTTCCCATAAGGTTTTAATGTTGCTAGTGTTAATTGGGCGCTTCCTTGATGCAAAAAACCTATTTCAAGAAGTTGCGCCGCTTTTTCTTCCCTTTCACTTATGTTGTTTGCCCCTAGAATGACAGCAATAATTGTACGTTTATTGCGGGTGGCTGATGCAACAAGATTAAAACCAGAGGCGCAAATAAAGCCTGTTTTCATACCGTCTATTCCATAAAAGCGGCCAATGAGGTTGTTTGAGTTATGCTGGATTTTTCGGTTATTACCAAAATCAATGGCTGGAATAGAAAAATAATGAGCATATTGTGGAAATTCCCGACGTATTTGGACAGCTAAAAGAGCAATATCACGTGCCGTGGAGTAGTTTTGAGGGTCTGGTAACCCACTTGCATTTGCAAAATGGGTGCCAAACATGCCTAAACGTTTAGCTTCGCTATTCATTTTGCGCACAAAAGCTTTCTGTGAACCAGCAACGGCTTCACTCATGGCAATAGCCAAATCATTAGTCGATTTAACCATGGTGATGCTTAAGGCTGTATCAAGTGTGAGAACAGAACCAGCTTTATAGCCTGAACGGTATGCTGGAGCTTTTGCGGCATATGTACTGATGGTAATAGGTTTGTTGGGTGAAATTTCTCCTCGACTCATGGCACGAAAAATAACATAAGCGGTCATTAATTTTGTTAAGGAAGCAGGATACCAACGTTCAAAAGCTTGATTATGTTTTAAGATATGTCCCGTTGTAACATCAACAGAAATAAAAGGCTGAGACAGAGCAAAAGTGCTTATAAAGATCAAAATAAGAGACAAAAAAAGATTAATAAAGAGCCGTTGCATTAAGTTTAAATCCAATACCTTCTTATCAGTGATTTAGAACTGTTTTAATTTAGTACAAAAAGCTTTTAAGTCTATGATAGAAGAGGGTAGATGGTTAATGCCGTATGCGTTTTTTGCTGAGATAAAAAGACGATCATTCTTTAATTTTCCCCTTTGTGTTCAACTTCGTGGCTTGCAAAAGCCCCTCATGCAATATCTTTTCAATCATGGATATTGCGCTATGCCTTATTCGTTGATCATGTTCTTCATTGAAAAAGAGCATGCTATTGTTTAGCTACGCATTTCTTTTAAAGAGATTTTTTTATCTTGTCTCCCACCCCATCTCTTTGCACAGCTTGTAATATATTATCTATAGTCTACTAGGTATTACAATTTTTGTGCTTATATTTATGCTTATAGATGTATAGATAACCACCGTATTCTACTTATTAACTTCTAATATTGCAACTGCTCTTCTCTTGATACGGTTTATAACCAGTATATTAAACAATATTTTGTGTTTCACACATTACTCTCTTTTTCTGGAATAAGCTGCAAGCAAATTTTTAGTGTTTCCTTATAGGTTAAGTAAGATGAAAAAATGCCCCTGTATTTGTTACTTTGAGTTTCATCTAAAAAGCGATTATTATTTTATCAATCAATATTTTTATCGTGATATTTCAGTGCTTGAAGCCTTTTAATAGCACAAGCGGGTAACGGTGGAGGATTAGAATCTTGAGCTGCTAAGAGAAGCAGTTCATCACACGCTTCTTCAGTTTTTTGGATCAGTTTATTTAGAAAGTCACGTTTGCTTAAACCAGCTTCTATTGGAGGAAGAATACGAACACGAATTGTTCCAGGATAGCGGCGGAAATTATTGCGGGGCCAATATAGACCGGCATTATGCGCAATCGGAACCACTTGAAGTTCTAATTCATTATAGAGTGCGACAATTCCTGACTTATAATCTGGTTCTTGACCGGGTTGTCGGCGTGTTCCTTCGGGAAAAATGAGGATTTGGCGCCCTTGTTTTACTTTCTCTTTTGCTTTTTGTATAACTGTTTTTAAGGCTTTTATGGGCGTTGTACGGTTAATGGGGATAATTTGTGTTTTGGCCATATACCAGCCAAACAATGGAATCCACATCAATTCACGTTTTAAAATGAGAGTGGGATCATCAAAATAGGGAACAAGGCTGAAAGTTTCCCATGCAGATTGATGCTTTGGAGCAATGATATAGGCCCCTTTGGGGAGATTTTCTAATCCTTCGATTTCATAACGTGTACCCGCGATGTATTTTTGCAAAAAGAGTGTAACGCGCGCCCATGTTTTAGGGACAATCCATGCCTTTTTTCGGGGCATGAAAAAATAAACGGGAGCGTAAAGAATCATTTGTATAAAAGTTGTGGTATAAAAAGCGAATGTAAAAAGAATAGAACGAAGGATAAGCACTATATTTTCCATTTTATATCTATAAGAAGACTCCGTATATAATATAATTTACAGAAGAAAACATCTTCTTTATGTTTTTTTCGAGCATCTATTTTTTCGGTAGTTCATTTTCTGATATTTAAAAACAGAAGGAAAGAGGTTGATGGAATTACAAAAAGGTGAACTTTTTATTCCACGGATTTTATCTATTGCGGGAACAGATCCTTCTGGTGGCGCTGGAATGCAGGCGGATTTGAAGGTTTTTTCAGCTATGAAAACTTATGGTATGAGTGTGGTTACAGCTGTTGTTGCACAAAATACTCAGGGTGTGCGTTCTTTTCAGGCATTAGATGCTTCTTTTGTTGCAGATCAAATTGATTCTGTTTTTGAAGATATCCACGTTGATGCCGTTAAAGTTGGTATGGTTGCAAATGCCCAAATTGCAAAGGTTATTGCAGAACGTCTTGCTTATCATAAAGCGCGTTTCATTGTTTTTGATCCGGTTATGGTTGCAAAAAGTGGTGATGTTCTTTTAAAGTCTGACGCCATTGAAATTATGCGTGATATTCTTGTGCCGATGTCAACTTTGATCACGCCAAATTTGCCTGAAGCTGCACTGTTATTGGGATGTGACGTGCAATGGTCTTTAGAGGCTATGTATCAATATGCTCCACGACTCTTGGCGCTAGGGTGTCATGCGGTTTTGTTAAAAGGTGGACATTTGAATAGGCTTACCAGAAATAGGATAGAAAATTATGATTATTCTAGTCCAGATCTTTATTGTGATCGTGAAAATCTTGTTATGCTTGAAGCTTCTCGTTTTTCAACCACACATGATCACGGGACAGGGTGTACCATTTCTGCTGCCATTGCAGCTTTATTGCCTACACAGCCTTTAGACTGCGCTGTGAAACAAGCAAAGAACTATTTACATGGCGCTTTAACGGCCTCAAATGCTTTAAAAGTAGGGAAAGGACGAGGTCCACTTCACCATTTTTATGCATTGTGGAAAGATTGATACAACAGTTTATTGTGAAAATTTTCACTCTGTAGATTTATTTCGTCATTATATCCTGTTTGCGATTTATGACTGATAAATGTTAGCGTATTGTAACTTAACAGTTGCTTTGTATTTAGAAAAATGAGAGAGAAAAGTTATATTTATTGCTTTTATACATATATACATATTTTTACGATTAATATATCGTGTATAAAAGGCAACTTTAAGTGAAAAAAGAGAGTGTGAGACTCTTATAAGTCAAAATTTGATGGTAAAAAGGGTAGAGGGTAAGGCTTTTTACAAGGCGAGAGCTCGTTTATCCCATCATATTTGCTATTGATCGATTGGTTGGTTATATTTGATTTCTGCTGAAAGTAATAAATTTTCTTAAGTGATGCGTAAAAAAGAGTCTTCCGTTAAATGACCATGTGTTTATTGGAACAAACTTTAAATTCACCAAAGTTTATAAAACCTAATTTTTTATAAATGCTTAATAGCAATTTTTGTCATGAATGTTCCAATACCTCTTTTTTGAAAATCTGTATTGGTGACAATATCATACACACCATCCATGCCATCCGCTTTTATACAAAAACATATGGCTACAGGATTGTTATTTATATACCCAACGAACATCTCTACATTGGGATCTTTTTTATAAAAATGACCTATGGTTTCATAAAATCTTACCGCCTCTTCATCAAAAGGCTCGAAGACGGATGCCATAACATTTCCGTAATCTCTGAAATCTTGAAGTAATTCAACTTCCTTGATTTTGAAGTTATCCGGCATAGAAGTAACATGTGAGTTTATATCTTGCGCTAAAGCCGCCATTCCTACTTCTGTTTCAACATGCTCTAAGCCCACAGACAAGAGAACTTCATTGATGTTATAGTGAGACGAATGAGGTCCAACCCACCAAGCTAAAGGTTGTTTTTGTGCATTAAAGGAATCGATTATAGATTTTTCTTGGTCTACAGGTATAGTTTCTTGTAAATTTTTAGCAGAGATAATGTTGAATGTGTCTGAAGCACATGTTGAATTAACAGAAGATACGCCATTTGAAAAATCAATAACCTGCATTTGAGGACACAATTTTGGTAAAAAACGCACCTTTGAACAAAATTATTCTCTAATGATAAGTCAACTTTTGACTTGTCTAACATTTGTTTTCCTTATCATTTCTTATTGATCTGTTAATACTGGGGCTGTAAAAAGTCCGTTGGCTTAAAGGCAATCCAAAATTCTTTTGCATAAGCTTCTATAACCAAGTCCGCAAAAGATCTGCTGCCAATACTAAAACTAAAAAATTATCTTCAGGATGGTAAGAGGCAATACAAAATATTGTTGGGAAAATACTTTTGGGAAAAATAATCCTAGCAAAGTTACAAGTTATCGTTGCCAAATAGCGTCATAAACCAGTGGGAATTGTCTCAAGCTTATTTTACACGAAGGATCTAGCAAATTACAATGATTTCTTAGAGAAATGCCGCTTAAATCACTTTCATATAAGTAATGACCATTTTTTCTGTGTAGTTTGACAGTAGGTTTTGTACTAAGTGGGAAGAGGTGGGATTAGTTAGGAATAGGTGGTAATTTGTTGTTTTTATGGTTATTTTTTACCATTAAATGCGCGTTTTGTAAAATTGTATTTTGAC